>JALSSK010000532.1 GCA_026984335.1 Rhodothermales bacterium | reverse complement strand
GTCCCTCTTCCATCTTCCCGCTTTCTCTTGTGCTTTTCTCGGCGGCGTCAGAACAGAGGGCGGCCCTCGGCGGTTGAAGCGTTTCCCCGGCATGTCGCCGTTTCCCGAACCTGTGCCCTCGCTTCCTTCATACGGGGAGCGGCCCGGCCTGATAGAACTTTGTCTCAAAACCGGATATCAATTCGGGTGAATAAGCTTTGCTTATACTGGCCTAATATGTGATAAGTGCAAAAGAGATTGTACCGCTTGACATTGTTTTTTTTTAAAATACAATACAGCAAGGATTGGACTGGTCATTTTTTTATGCTTGTTAAAAAATCTAAAAACATAAAGGAGGCGCCTCCTTGAAAATTGTAAGTGCTATTCTGGTCGCTGCGTTTCTGCTAGTTCTGACTGTCGAGATTTCCTGGGAAGAAAGGGAGATAGGTTTCTCGGTGCAGGAAGCACTCGCGGCCTGTACGGGATGTAATACCTGCTTCGGGTGGAATGGCTCATGTTATGCAGCCAGTGATGGTCCGTATTATTGTGGAATGATTTACGGTGAGCAGTCCGGATATGTGACCTGCTATCGTCCGTGTTTTGACGGTACATGTGGGGGAGGATGTCCGGGATGCACCCCGGAATGATACACGGGGTTGCCCAGGTTTGAATTCAACGAAAGAACTGGTATCCGCTCGTACGCACTTTCGAGCGGACACCCGGGCCACGAAAGGTTTGCCGTATGAAAGGCATATTTGCTCTTGTTATTTGTGCTGTTCTGACCGGTTGTGCCACAAAATCGCCCTCCCCGAATTCTGAACCGAATTTTTTCGCCAAGACGGAGCAGTCCGTACGCGATCGAATCGTCAAAGCCCACATCCATGCCGTCGATAGCCTGAATCTCTCAGAGTATGAAATATATCAGCCTCAAGGGGTAAGAAAATATAGAGACAGGCTGTACGTGTTCGATAGAGGATCGGGAAAAATAGCTGTATTTGACAAGGCAATGCGGGGGGACCCTGAGTTTATCGGAAAAGGAAAAGGGGAGGGGCCCGGGGAAGTGAACGGCATTAGCGATTTTCAGGTAAGCCGTGACAGCCTCTATCTCTTTTTACGAAGGCGTACCATCGTGTGGTCGACGTCAGGGAAGTTCATATCGGATAAAACAAGGGGCGTGGGGGTTTATCGCGGAGAAGTATTGGGCGATGGAAACACCCTGGTATCCGATCCAACCAGTTCCAGGTACCTTTTCAATATCGTGAACGAAGAGGGGAAAATAGAACGGGGTTTTGTCCAGACCGACTTGGGTCGGCTGACTCCGTTGCACTACGAGGGTGACATCGCCTTCAACGGTGAACATCTTTACTTTGCAGGGGTGCCCGAGTCGCTCATCAAGAAGTACACACTCGACGGTCGGCAACTCTTCTCTGTGGCCACGATCGACAATTACCCCAGCGAGATCAACTATGTGCAGTTTGGGGCCGATGGGGGGCGTATGGCGATGGGGTATGCTCCCGGCGCGCTGTTCTCCACGGCCATGATCGAGGTTTACGACAGGTATCTCCTGGCCGTGCCGATTCACGATTACGACCAGACGACGTTCTCCTACATTGACGTTTACGATGCCGAGGACGGTCGTTACGTGGCGACGTACGACCTGGCGCGAATGCCGCAGTCGCTGGCGGTGGATGCGGAAGGGATCTATACCCTGGAGTATGAGGGCAATGACGCCTACCTGAAACGGTACGGAAATTTTCTGCCGGACCTGGAAACGAGCCACTCAGAGGCACCATGACGAAAGAAGGTTATGCGGCGCTGATTTTGCTCGTTGCCTGCGGGTGGCTGTACGTGCGATACAGGCAGGCGGAGGGGCGGGCGCTGGCGTATGAACGCGAAGTCATGACGCCGGAAAACTACATCGAGTACGTGGCCACACAAGCCCTCCGAGAAGGACGTCTGACACCGGTGGCAGAGAAGCAGGGTTTGTCACTTCTGGTTGTGCTGGATGAGCGGGGGTGCGCTACCTGTATCGCCGTGGAGATGGACTATCTGAACCGGTACTGGGCCGATTTGAACGCGATTGTCCATGTAGTATATGTCGGTGAAGGGATCTATTTGCAACGCGAGAATATTGATTTTACCTATGAGCAGGTTCCGAATATGGTGGATGTTTTCGGCCGGTTGTTGGAGCCGGTCAACCCCCTAACTCTGTTGTTCATGGACGGCCGGCTGGTAGATGTACGGCTGGCTGATCCGACGGCGCCGTATTACGAGGAATACACAAGGGCCTGGTACGAAGGTATTCGAACGCTGTGGGCCCATGTTCAGACTTCGTCTTAGGATCTCGAGGTGGCCCGCGCCGTGGATGTCACTTGGCCGGTATCACCGTGCTGCCCGTGCGTGATGAAGGTGATCTGGGCAGTCGACAAACCGTTTGAGCGGCCCGGAGAGTTTTTCCGGCACAGGGCCCTCCCTCGTTGGATGAGCGCGTCGGAGGCGGGCACTACTCGTACGTCCGAGGCTGTTCGGCGAGCCGGTCCTGCCGGACCGGGCCGGGCATCCTCATGAATCCCTTTGCTATATAAACACATCACGTTGGACAATGTAACCTTTGCCGGGTGTTTTTCACAGGTCCCTCTCCCATCTTCCCGCTTTCTCTTGTGCTTTTCTCGGCGGCGTCAGAACAGAGGGCGGCCCTCGGCGGTTGAAGCGTTTCCCCGGCATGTCGCCGTCTCCCGAATCCCCCTCTGCCCCCTTTTCATGCGCTCGACGCCTTCTTCCGACCCTGTGAGCCCGGAGCCCGCGGCGTCCGAGGCCTTTCTCCGGATGGAGGGTGTCTCGAAAGTGTACCCGATGGGCGATCACGCGGTGTTTGCCCTGCGCTCGGTGGATCTGTCGGTGGCGGCGGAGACGTTCACGGCCGTGGTGGGGCGGAGCGGCTCGGGGAAGTCGACGCTCTTGCATCTGCTCGCTGCGCTGGAGACGCCGACGGCGGGCAAGGTGACGGTGGGCGCGTGGCGGCTCTCGGCGCTCGACCGGAAGGCGCAGACGCACTACCGCCGCGCGATGGTGGGGATGATCTTTCAGGCGTTTCACCTCGTGCCCACGATGACGGCCTTCGACAACGTGGCGCTGCCGCTCGTGCTGGCGGGCGTCGCGCCGGAGCGGCGGCGGGCGCGGGCCGAAGCCTGCCTGGAGATGGTGCGCCTCACCCACCGCGCGGGGCATCGCCCGGCGGAACTCTCGGGCGGCGAACGGCAACGCGTGGCCATCGCGCGCGCGCTCGTGGCCGACCCCCCGCTCCTGCTCGCCGACGAACCGACGGGCAACCTCGACTCGACGACGGCGGCGCAGATCGTCGAGCTCCTCGCCCGGCTCCGGCACGAGCACGGCAAGACGGTCGTCTTCGTCACCCATCACTTCGCCGAGGTGGCCGCCGTCGCGGACCGCGTCGTCGAACTGAACGACGGGCGGGTCGTTGGAAGGGGCGACTCCCCCGCCTCCTCTCTGTGATCGAAATGCGTCTGGTCGATCTCGTCTCGCTGGCTTTCGCCAACCTGAAACGCAACCGGGTGCGGAGCGCGATGACGCTCGTCGGCGTGGCCGTCGGCGTGGCGGCGCTGGCGGCGTTGCTCGCCTATGGCGCGGGCCTTCAGCGCACCGCGCGCGGCGAGTTCGAAGCGCTCGACCTGCACAACGCGCTCCGCGTCACCTCGCAGCCGAGCCCCCTCGGCGCGGCGGGCGACGTCGCCTTCCTCCCGCAGTCGTCCTTCGACCTCGACAGCCTCCCGCCGCCGGTGGCGCTCACGGACAGCCTCCTCAAGGTGATCGAAGGCCTCGACGGGGTGTTTGCAGCCTATCCCGAGATCGTCTTCCCCGTGCGGCTGAAGGCGGGCCGCCGGGCCGTCGTGGCCACCGCCGAGGCCGTGCCGCAGGCCTTCGGCGCGCTCCCGGCCTATCGCCCGGAGGCGGGCGCGTTCTTCGCCGCCTCCACCGACTCCACGCTCCTTCTCGCCCCCTCGATGGCGCGCCGCCTCGGCTTCGAACCGCCCGAAAGCATCGTCGGCGACACGATCCTCGTTTCGAGCGCCACGCTCAACGTGCGGGCGCTCCGGCGGGGGAACCCCGGCGTCAACTTCGGGATGGTCGCGCCGCCGGTGGGGTACCGGGGCTATTGGCTTCGGGTAGCCGGGCTGCTGCCGGAAGACGGGCAGGCCGTCTCCGGGCTGTTTCGCGTGATCCTCCCGCTCGAACTGGCAAAGGGGATGCGGAAGATCACGTTCTTCTCCACGCTCGACCTCCTCATGCGCGGCGCGGCGGCCGGCGGATACTCGGCCGTCCGCGTGCACCTCGCCGACCCCGAGGCGTATGCCGCCGTCCGGCGCGCGCTCCGGGAACGGGGGCTGTACGTCACCGGCTTCCGCGATCAGTTTGCGCGGCTCGAACGGCTCTTCCTCGTGCTCGACCTCGCGCTCGGCATCATCGGCTTCATCGCGCTCCTCGTGGCCACCATCGGCATCGCCAATACGATGATGATGAACGTCCTCGAACGGACCGCCGAGATCGGCGTCATGAAAGCCGTCGGGGGCGACGAGGGCGACCTTCAGCGGCTCTTCCTCATCGAGAGCGCGGCGCTCGGGCTGTTCGGCGGGCTGGCCGGCCTCGGCGTCGGATGGGGCATCGCCGCGCTTCTCGGCGCGTTCGTGGACCGGTACCTCCACGGCCTCGGCCTCTCCGGCATCGACGTCTTTTACCTTCCGCCGTGGATGGCCGGGGGCATCCTCGCGCTGGCCGTCGTCATCAGCCTCGCCGCCGGGTTCGTCCCGGCCCGGAAGGCCGCCCGCGTCGAGCCGATCCGGGCGCTTCGAAGCGCGACGTGAGCGGTCACTCGCGGTACGGCGGGAGGCTCCGGGCTTCCTCGTCCGTTGCGGGGCGGAAACGGACGGCCTGCCCGCCGCCGGGCGCGAGCCGCAGCGTGAAGACCGTCGTCGGTTCGACGAGCGCCTTCGTGATCTCGAGGTCCATGCGGTTCGTCTTCCAGTCCGCCTCCGGACCGTCCCGGTAGATCTCGGCGACGTATTTCCGGCCGGGATCGAGGAACGAGAGCGGCGCGCGAAGCACCCGCCCCCATTCGTCGGTGAGGCTGCCGAGGAACCAGTCTTCGCCGTCGCGTTCCTTCCGCACGATGGTCACATAATCCCCGATGCGGGCGTGGAGCACCTGCGTATCCTCCCAGTCGGTGGGCACGTCCTCGATAAAGCGGAACGCGGCGGGGTGCTCCTCATAGTTCTCCGGGAGGTCGGCGGCCATCTGAAGCGGGCTGTAGAGGACGACGTACAGCGCGAGCTGCTTGGCGAGCGTCGTCGGAACCTTGTTCATCGGCTCGGAGCCGTCGTCTTCGAGGTGGAAGATGCCGGGCGTGAAATCCATCGGGCCGGCGAGCAGCCGCGTGAAGGGCAGGATGGCGGTGTACGCCGGGGTGTTGCCGTCGCCCCAGCGGGAATTGTACTCCTGTCCCCGCGCGCCCTCACGGGTCATCATGTTCGGATACGTCCGCCGGATGCCGGTGTCCTTGATCGGCTCGTGCGCGTCGATCATGATGTGATGGCGGGCGGCGGTCTCGATGACCTTCCGGTAGTGCCGCACCATGTATTGCCCGTGATGCCATTCGCCGTGCTTCTTTCCGTCCTCTCCGGTGCGGAAGATGCTCGTGTTGCCCCACCCGACGTATCCGGTCTTGACGGCGTGGACGCCGAGCTTTTCATAAAACGCGAAGGCGTCTTCCATCTGCCGTTCGTAGTTCTCCACCCCCGCGCCGGTCTCGTGGTGGCCGATGAGCGAGACGCCCCGCTCGGCGGCATACCGGCTCAGGGCTTCGAGGTCGAAATCGGGGTACGGCGTCGTGAACCGAAACTTGTCGCCGTTCTTCGTCCAGTCGCCGTCCCATCCCACGTTCCAGCCTTCGACGAGGACGCCGTCGATGCCG
>JALSSK010000531.1 GCA_026984335.1 Rhodothermales bacterium | reverse complement strand
GGAAGCGCCCGTGGTCATCAGCGCGCGCGGCGTCTCGGACTGGTACGCGCCCGCGCAGGTGCTCCCGGCCCTCCGCCGCCTGCTCGACGCCCGCCCCGACGCGCACGTGATCGTGCTCACGCTCGAACACGAACGCTCCGCCGAAACGCAGGCCCTCCTCGACGCCCTTGCCGCCCATCCCCGCGCACACGTCGTCGACCGCTTCCTCACGAAGCCCGAGATGTGCGCCGCGTGGGCCGCCGCCGACGTGCTCGTCTCCGTCCCTCCACACGACGGCATCTCCGTCGGCATCCTCGAAGGCATGTACGCCGGGGCCGTGCCCGTGGTGAGCGACATCCCGAGCAACCGCTCCTTTCTCGATCCGGACCGCGCGTTCTTCGTCCCCACCGACGACGCGGGGGCGCTGCGCGAGACGCTCCTTCGCGTCCTTGCCGACCTGCCGCGACTCAGGACCGAACTCGTGCCCGCGAACCAGAGGTGGGTGCGCGAACATGCATCCGTCGAGAGCACGGCGCGGCAGGTGGCGGATCTGGTGCGGTGCGCGGCGGCGGAGGGGGGAGGCCTTCGCAGGGCATAGTGCGTATCTGCCGACCCGTCGCTTCTCAAGGGTGACGTTCACGGTAGCCGGTCTACCCCTCTGTCGCTCCGCGCCACCTCCCCCTGGCAAGGGGAGGGACTTCCGCGAGCCGAGCGTCGCCGCACGAGCTCTTCCCCCTGGCAGGGGGAAGTACCCCGAAGGGGGGAAGGGGGTCTATCCGTGCGCATCGCCAACGTGGTCTACCCCTCCGTCGCTTCGCGCCACCTCCCCCTGGCAAGAGGAGGGGCTTGGGTGGGGTTCCCCGCGTGTGATTCGTATCTGCCCGGTGTGTCGTTTCAGAACGGACCGTCGTTCAATACCCCACGGCGCGGCCGTTCGGAGCGCGGGTGTCGGCGGCGCCGTACCGGATGCCCTCTTCCCAGTCGATGAAGATGCCGTGCGCCCGGCCCTGCATCCCGCGATACCGGATCTCGTGGCCCATCATCTGATAGAGCCGCTTCGTGTCCGGCGAGAAGCCCCACCGCTCGAACGAGGTCACGTCGGGGAGCCACTGATGATGAATGCGCGGCGCCTCGACGGCCTCGCCCACGTTCATGCCGTGGTCGATGACGTTGAGCACCACCTGCGTGACGGTGTTGATGATGGTGCGCCCGCCGGGGCTGCCGATGGCGAGCACCGGCCGCCCGTCCTTCGCCACGATGGTGGGGGACATGCTCGAGAGCATCCGTTTCTCCGGAGCCACGAGGTTCGGCGGCGTGCCGATGAGGCCCGTCGTGGTGGTGCGTCCGGGGATGGGGTTGAAGTCGCCCATCTCGTTGTTCAGCAGAAAGCCTGCCCCCGGCACCACGATGCGCGAGCCGTAGCCGTATTCGAGCGTGTACGTCATCGAGACGGCGTTGCCCTCGGCGTCGACGACGGAGAGGTGGGTCGTCTCCTCGCTCTCATGGGCGAAGTACGCGCTGTTGAACCGGGAGGAGTCGCTCTCGGAGGCCATGAAAAGGTCGATGGTCTCGCGGAGATCCTCGGCATACGCCTTCGACGTGAGACGGTCCAGGGGCATGTCGGGGTTGAAATGCGGGTCGCCGAGGTATTGGGCGCGGTCGGCGTAGGCGCGGCGCATGGCCTCGGTGAGCAGGTGGAGGTAGAGCGCCGAGTTGTGGCCGATGTCCGCGAGGTCGAAGCCTTCGAGGATGTTGAGCATCTCCACCATCGCCACGCCGCCGGAGCTGGGCGGGGCCATGCCGTAGACGTCGTACCCGCGATACGTGCCATGGATGGGCGCCTGCTCCTCGGCCTCGTACCGGGCGAGGTCCTCCTCGGTGATGAGGCCGCCGTGCTCGCGCATGAACGCGGCGATGAGACGGGCCGTCTTGCCCTTGTAAAAACCGTCCTTGCCGTGATCCCGGATGCGTTTGAGCGTGCGGGCGAGGTCGGGCTGCCGCCAGATCTCGCCGGGCTCGTAGACCTCCTTGCCGTCCTTGAGGAAGACCTTCCGCGAGGCGTCGAAGAGCGGGTCGCCTTCGAGCGACTGGAAGTACCGCTCGATGCCCTGCATGGACCACGGCATCGGGAAGCCCTCTTCGGCCAGGCGAACGGCGGGCTCGACGAGGTCCTTCCACGGCAGACGGCCCAGGCGCTCGTGCGCCAGCCACAGTCCGGCCACCGTGCCCGGCACCCCGACGGCCAGGAGCCCCTCGTGGTTCACCCGGTCGCGGATCTCTCCGTTCTCGTCGAGAAACATGGCCTCCGTGGCGGCGAGCGGGGCTTTCTCGCGGAAGTTGAACGTCGTCACCGTGCCGTCGGCGCCGTGATAGACCATGAAGCCTCCGCCTCCGATGTTGCCTGCCGAGGGGTGCGTCACGGCCAGCGCGAAGGCCGTCGCCACCGCCGCGTCGATGGCGTTGCCGCCTTTCTTGAGCGCTTCCACGCCGGCTTCGGAGGCGAGGTAGTGGCTGCTCACCACCATGCCGTGCTTCGCCGGAACGGGGATGCGCCCGGCCTGCGCGTGGACGGTGGACGGCGTCCGACCGGCGAAAAGCAGGCCGATCATCAGAAAGAGAAGGGAGAATTTTCGCATCATCGCGCGGGCTTTGGCTCGTGATTCGTATGTTTAACCAGGCTCCGGTGGGGAATCCGGGGCGGAGGCAAGGTACGCGCCTCGCGGGATTATTTCACGCGCGGGTTTTCGGAGGAACGTAACGAACCGTTTCCTCCGAAAATTCTGCAGAGAACCTTTTGAGATGACCTTTACTTTCGTTCCCGGCGAGCGGCCTTTGCTCGTGAGCATGCCGCACGTGGGGCTGTACGTGCCGCCCGGGATCCGGCGGGGCTTCACCGAGGCGGCGCACGCGCTCCCGGACACCGACCGGCACGTGGACCGGCTCTACGACCGGGCGCACGACCTCGGCGTGAGCGTCCTCGCGGCCACGCACAGCCGGTACGTCATCGACCTCAACCGCCCGCCCGACGACGCCCCGCTCTATGCCGGAGCCACCACGGGGCTGTGCCCGACGACGCTCTTCGACGGCGCGCCGATCTATCGTCCCGGCTGCGAGCCGGACGCCGATGAGCAGAGGCGCCGCCGCGCGCGGTATTGGCGTCCGTACCACGAGCAAATCGCCGAAGAACTGGCGCGGCTGAAGACCCGGCACGGCTACGCCCTCCTCCTCGACGCGCACTCGATCCGTTCCGTCGTGCCGCGCCTCTTCGACGGGAGGCTGCCGGACCTGAACCTCGGGACGAACGACGGGGCGAGCGCCGACGCGGAACTCGCGCGGCGGGTGGAAGCGGTGTGTGCGGGGGCGGAGGGCTTTTCGAGCGTGCGCGACGGGCGGTTCCGCGGCGGGTACATCACGCGGCACTACGGCGACCCGGCGGCGGGCGTCCACGCCCTTCAGCTCGAGTTGGCGCAGCGCACCTACATGGAAGAAGACGCACCGTTCGCCTATCGCGCCGACCGCGCGGCGAAGCTCCGGCCCGTGCTCCGCGCGGTCGTCGAGGCGATGCTCGGATGGGGCGCGGAGCACGGGGGCGGCAAGGGCTGAAACGAGGGAGGGAAACGCGAGATGCGATTGCGGGAACTACATTGCCCGGTGGCGCTCCTGCCGGAGGGCTGGGCCGAGAACGTGCTCGTCAAGTTCGACGAGCAGGGGTGGATCCGGTCGGTCCGCACGGGGGTAGAGGCGTGGGGCGGGGCGCAGGCGAGCGGGCCGGTGCTTCCCGGCATGCCGAACGTCCATTCCCACGCCTTTCAGCGCGCCATCGCCGGGCGCACGCAGCGCGTGGGGCCGGGCGAGGACGACTTCTGGACGTGGCGGCAGGCGATGTACGCCTTCGCTCGCCGCATGACGCCCGAGGCCGTCGAGGCGACGGCGGCGCAGCTCTACGTGGACCTGCTCAAGAGCGGCTACACCGCCGTCGGCGAGTTCCATTATCTCCACCATCAGCCCGACGGGACGCCGTACGACGATCCCGCCGAACTCTCCCGCCGCATCGTCTCGGCGGCGCGGGAGGCGGGCATCGGCCTGACGCATCTGCCGGTGCTCTATGCCTGCGGCGGTTTCGGCGGCGCGCCTCCGTCGGAAGGGCAGCGCCGTTTCCTCAGCGACGTGGACGGGATCGGTCGCATCCTCGCCGCCATCGCGAAAGACGCCGCCGACGATCCGCAACTTCGCGTCGGCCTCGCTCCGCACTCGCTCCGCGCCGTCACCCCCGAGATGCTCCGCGACGCCCTTGCCGCGCTCGACGCCCTCGACCCCACCGCGCCCGTGCACATCCACGTGGCCGAGCAGACGCAGGAGGTGGCGGACTGCCTCGCGTGGAGCGGCAAGCGGCCCGTGGCCTGGCTCCTCGACGCGATGCCCGTCTCCGAGCGGTGGTGCCTCATCCACGCCACGCACATGACGCCCGCGGAGACGGCGGCCCTCGCCGCCTCGGGCGCGACGGCGGGGCTGTGCCCCACCACCGAGGCCGACCTCGGCGACGGCCTCTTTCCCGCCCCGGACTTCCTTGCGGAAGGCGGGCGCTTCGGCATCGGCTCGGACAGCCACACGCGCATCTCGCCTTCGGACGAACTTCGGATGCTCGAATACGGGCAGCGCCTCACGCGGCAGCGACGGAACGTGCTCCGGCGCGAGGGCTTCGCATCGATCGGCCTCGGGCTGTATGCGGCGGCGCTCGAAGGGGGCGCGCAGGCCCTCGGACGCCCGCTCGGACGCATCGCTCCGGGGCGCCGCGCCGACCTCGTCGTGCTCGACGCCGATCACCCGCTCCTCTACGGCAAGAGGGGCGACGACGTCGTGGACACCTTCGTCTTCTCCGGCGGCCCCGGCCTCGTGCGCGACGTGATCGTCGGCGGACGGCACGTCATCCGCGACGGCCGCCATGAGCGCGAAGACGCCATCGCCGCGCAGCTCCGACGTGCCGTCGAACGCATAACGCGGGCGGGGTGAGGGCCAGCGCTTCGCCACCGGTGTCATATAGAATCCGTCGGCGGGCGACCAAACGTGGGAATGGATGAGAGGACCGGCGGATGGATCGGGACGACGTTCGGGCAGCGCTGAAACGGCATCACCGGGAAAGCTTCGGGTGGGCGCTGGCCTGCTGCGCCCAGGATCCCGATGCGGCGGCGGACGCGCTTCAGACGGCGTACCTCAAGGTGCTCGAAGGCCGGGCGCGCTTCGACGGGCGTTCCGCCTTCCGGACGTGGCTCTTCGCCGTGATCCGAAACACGGCGGCCGAGGCCCGGCGGCGGAAGCGGCTCCGGAACCTCGGGATGCTCCGGTATGCCGAGGAGGCCGAACGCCCCGCGCACGCCCCGCCGGAAGACGAGCGCCTCGACCGTGTGCGCATGCAGGAGGACTTCCGGGCCCTGCTCGCCCGTCTGCCCCGCCGCCAGCGGGAGGCGCTCCACCTGGTCTTTTATCATGACCTGACCATTCGGGAGGCCGCCGTCGTGATGGGCGTCAGCCTCGGCTCGGCCCGCACCCACTACGAACGCGGCAAGAAACGACTTCGGCAATGGCTAACCACGGACGACGATGAAACGGGAAGACGATCGGCTGAAAGCGCACTTTCGTGAGCTGAGACGGGCGGATGAGCGGCTGGCCCCCTCCTTCGAAAGCCAACTCGCCCTGATCCGGGCGCGGTGCCGGGTGACGCCGCTCCGGCGCGTGCGGCGCTTTGCCGCGGCCGCCGTGCTCGTGGTCGCCGTCGGCGTGGCGGCGGCGCTGTGGCCGAGGGCCTCCGAGGCGCCGACGCTCATCGGATGGCGGTCGCCTACCGACGGGCTGCTCGCCCCGCCGCCGTCCGTGCCCGCACCGTCGTTCGAGCCCGCACCGTCGTTCGAGCCCGTCGCGGCGGTCGATCTCGCGGCGTGGCACTCGCCCACGGACTTCCTCCTGCCGGAACCGATTCGCCGGATGGAGTGATCGCCTCC
>JALSSK010000530.1 GCA_026984335.1 Rhodothermales bacterium | reverse complement strand
GGCCAACCGCGTGAAGAGGGAGCCGTCGTCCGGCTCCCTCGGATCGCGGTTCGACATCCGTTCAATATGCCGTGAGCGCCAGGGGCTCCACATCCGTTTCATACGCGTCGGATCAGTGGGTGGGAGGGACCGGGATTCAGGCGACCTTACGCCCGTCTCGGGTATCCATGTTTCCGGGCTCGGACGGTTTTGTGCGAATCTCCTCGGGAGGCGTGCGGCGGCGCGCGCCGCGCGGCCGCGCTTTCAGGAGTTACGAAAACATCCCGGCGCATGGGGAGTTGTAGGGGTTTCGATAACCTCCGGGAGCGGAAAGCCCGATCACGATACTGCCAAACCGAATGGACCTGCGCCGAGCCGACATGCACACCCACACGAACTGCTCCGACGGTGAACGCTCGCCGACGGAACTCGTGCGTAAAGCCGGGGAATACGGTCTTGCGGCGCTTGCCATCACCGACCACGACACCATCGAAGGCTTGCCGGAAGCCTTCGCGGCGGGCGTGGAGTACGGTGTGGAGGTCGTGTCCGGGGTGGAGTTGAGCGTGACGGTGGGGGATCGAGAGATCCATCTTCTGGGCTACTTCTTCGATCCGGCGCATGCAGGCTTGCGGGAGTATCTGGCTTCGTATCGCGAACGGCGCCGGGAGCGCGGGCTCGCGATGGTGGCGCGTCTCCAGGCACTCGGCGTTCCGCTTCGCTTCGAGGCGGTGCTCGAACAGTCGGGCGACGGGGTGATCGGGCGGCCCCACGTGGCGCGCGCGCTCCATGACGGAGGACACGTCGAGACGTACGTCGACGCCTTCGACCGGTACCTCGCCGACGGCGGCCCCGCCTTCGTCGCAAAGGAGCCCTTCCCGGCCGAGCAGGCCCTCGACCTCCTCCACGAAGCCGGGGGGATCGGCGCCATCGCGCATCCCGGACACTGGACCGCCACCGAGGTGCTCATGACCCTCATTCGCATGGGCCTCGACGGCATCGAGACGATCCATCCTTCCCACGATGCCATGCTGACGGACTATTATCGTCAGATTGCCCGAGATTTTCTCTTGCTTGAAACGGGCGGTTCGGATTATCATGGCTTCCGGGAGCAGGACGAGGAAAACTTCGGGCATGTAAGCATCCCGTATCCTCGTTTCGACCGCGCCCGGCGTCGCGCCCGGATGGGTATGCTCACCACGTGAGGGGTATACCTGTTACCTGCAGGAGGAACCGCCCCGCATTGCGGCAGGAGAGAAGAGGCGACACCGGGCAAGACTCCGGCTCTCTCGAATCACACACTTTGAACGGCGGTCGCGCCTCGCTTTACGACGCCGCAACGAATCATCCGGATGCCTGAAATCATCGAAGGACAACTCCTGGCGCAGGATGCGAGCTTTGCGCTCGTCGTGAGCCGGTTCAACGCGCTCATTTCCGAAAAACTCCTCGATGGCGCGCTCGATGCGCTTCGGCGTCATGGCGCGGACATGGACCGCGTCACGGTGGCGTGGTGTCCGGGCGCTTTTGAAATCCCCCTCGTGGCGAGGAAGATGGCCGAGAAAGGCGACGCCGACGCCGTGATCTGCCTCGGCGCGGTGATCCGCGGGGCCACCTCGCACTACGACTTCGTCGCGGGCGAGGCGGCCAAGGGGGTCGCGCATGCCTCGCTCGCCACGGGCGTGCCGGTCATCTTCGGCGTCCTCACGACGGACACCATCGAGCAGGCTATCGAACGCGCCGGGACGAAGGCGGGAAACAAGGGGGCGGACGCCGCCGTCGCCGCCATCGAGATGGTCAACCTCCTGCGGCAACTCTGATCTTTTCACCAGCCTCTTTGCCCATCGAAGCACCGATACGGATCTGTCATTCGAAACCGGAGACGTGGACCTGGTATAGGATGCTCCGTCGCGCGTTTCCCTTTTGCAAAGAGAGCATGTCGCACCTTCTCCGAGACGCCGCTCGTTCGGCTTCCGCTCGTACCGTTCCCCGGCGCATGACCCTGCCCGCGCCTTCCCTTCGGGGACTCTTTGCGGCCGTCCTGTTGGCGGTTTGCCTGCCGCAGGCCCATGCGCAGGTAGGGGCCTGGCAGGCGCACACCTCGATGCGCCAGGTCTCCGACGTGGCGGCCTCGCCGGAGACCCTCTGGGCGGCCACCACCGGAGGCATCTTCGGCTTCTCGCCCGCCACGGGGGAGTTTCAGCGCTTCACGCCCGTCGAAGGGCTCAACAGCGTCGAGGCGCAGGCCCTCGCCTTCGACGCCGCGCGCGGTCTCGTCTGGATCGGCTATCAGGACGGCGTCCTCGACCGGCTCGACCCGGCCACGGGCGAGATCCACACCTTCCGGGACATCGCCCGGGCTTCGCAGTTTCCGAACCGTCGCATCAACCGCCTCGTCGTGCAGGGGGACTCCGTGCTCGTGGCGACGGCGTTCGGGCTCGTCGTCTTCGATCCCGTCCGCGAAGAGGTGCGGGACACGTACAGTCGGCTCGGAGACATCCCGCCCGCCTCCGAGGTCAACGACGTGATCGTGGCCCCGATGCCGGGCGGTGAGACCGGGCTGTGGCTGGCCACCGAACGGGGCGTGGCGCGGGCCTCGCTCCGCACGACCAACCTTCAGGATCCGGCAGCCTGGACCGTCGAGGACGAGGGGCTGCCCGGTCCCGAGCCTACGACGTTCGCCGTGGCCCACTTCGGCGGGAGGCTCTACGTCGGGACCCGGGAAGGGCTGTACCGGCGCGCCGACGACGGAACGTTTCAGTCGGTGGCTTTCACCAACACGGAGATCCGGGCGTTCGAGGGCGTCGGCGACCGCCTCTTCGGGACGAGCCGGTTCAACCTCTTCGTCGTCGAAGTCGACGGTCGTGCGCGAACGCTCAGGATCGCCGCCTACCAGGATCCGACGGACGTCGTCGCCGGGCCGGACGGCAACCTGTGGTTCGGCGACGTCGTCGGGGGGCTCGTCGGGGTGGCGATGCCCGGCGCTTCGGAGACGGAGCTCGAGGTGGTGCAGGAGGCCGTCCCCGAAGGCCCGTACGAAGATCAGTTCGCGGACCTGACCATCGACGTGAACGGCAACCTGTGGGCGGCCGGCGTGGGAAGGCAACGCTCGGGCTTTTACCGCCTCGACCCGGAGGGACACTGGACCTCGTACGCTTCACGGTTTTTCGACGAACTCGACGGCATGGATCGCTTCACGAGCGTCGGCTCGGACTCCGACGGGAACGCCTGGATCGCTTCGGAGAACGGCGGCGTCGTACAGGTGACGCCGGAGGGGACCCTGGTCGTCTACGACGAGACGAACTCGTCGCTGCTTCCGACGCAGGAGGGCAACCTGATTGCCGGAGGTGTGGCCTCCGAGGCGGACGGTACGGTATGGGTCTCCACGCGCGGATCTGCCCGCCCGCTCCACGTCCGCACGCCCGACGGGGCGTGGACGGCGCTGCCGCCCCTGCTCGGTGACGGCCTCACCTCGGCCGCCAGCGCATACGGGCGCATCTACATCGATGCCTTCGATCAAAAATGGATCGTCGTACGAAACGAGCGTAATTTCAATCAGAAACGCGGCCTCGCCATACTCGATACGGGCGGTACGCCCACCGATCCGTCCGACGACGTCTTCCGCTTTCTCGACGAGAAAGGCGGGGCGGGGCGGGGCCTGCCGAGCCCGTCCGTGACGGCGGTGGCCGAGGACCGGTCGGGGCTGATCTGGCTCGGCACCGAGAGCGGGCCGGCCTTCATGCTCAACACCGGCATCGTGGCTCAGGATGCATCGAGCGAGCCCAGCTGGCCGACGTGGGCCGACCGCGCGCGGGGCACCTTCGTCCTGTTCGGACTTCGGATCAACGACATCGCCGTCGATCCGGCAAACCGGTTGTGGGTCGCCACGGATCAGGGCGCGTGGCTCATCGAAGCGGCCGCCGAGGGCGGGTATGACTTCGTCGAACAGTTTACCACGGAGAACGCGCCGCTCTTCTCGGATGAGATTCTCGCCGTGGAGGTCGACGGCCGGACCGGCCGCGTTTACTTCGCAACCGACCGGGGCCTGATCAGCTTCCAGGGCGAAGCCGTCTCGCCGGCGAAAGAGGCGGGCGATCTGTTTATCTATCCCAACCCGGTCGTTCTGACGGCCGGCGCGGAGCCGGACATCTTCATAGAAGGGCTGGTGGAGGAGACGGAAGTGCGCATCCTCGCGCCGAACGGGGCCGTGGTGGCGCGTATCTCGGCGCGTGGGGGGCGCGTCCGCTGGGACGGCCGCGACCTCGAACGGCGGCTCGTGCCCTCCGGCGTCTACATCGTCGTAGCCGTCGGGCAAAACGATGAAGGGACCGCCTACGGAAAAGTCGCCGTCATCCGCTAGGCAGCGGGAGCGGGAACCTGTTCCTGAGAAAGGAGGTTGTACGCCCCCTTCGGAAGCAAGGGCCGTCAGACGCCATTACATAAAAAGTTCATTCGGTTCTTTTGAAAAGCTTCGACGTTCTTTTCTATTTTCAAAGTCTATGTGACATGGTGACCGTAGCTCAGTCGGTTAGAGCGCCAGGTTGTGGCCCTGGAGGTCGGGGGTTCAATTCCCCTCGGTCACCCTTCTTTGGCAGGGGGCGTTTCAAAAGCCGCGCTCCGGAAGCCGACCCAATCATCCGCCGCGTTCGTCTAGGGGTCTAGGACGCCGGCCTTTCACGCCGGTAACACGGGTTCAAATCCCGTACGCGGTACACCGCTCAAAACGAGCAAAAGCCCGCCCTCAGCAGTAATTTGCGCCGAGGGCGGGCTTTCGTTTTTGCATCAACCCGGGGTTATCGGCCTATGACCCCCCGGAAAGCGCTGGTGAGAAATCGGTAAGCATGCTCAGACGAGACCCATGTCGGCGGGCGTTAGCTTTTGGCCTCGGGTCACTCGCCCTCCGCATCGGCGAGGGCATAGATCTCGGCGAGGCCTATGCTGCGCAGCTTGCCAAGGAGTGCTTCGGCATCGACGGCTCACCTTTTGTCGACGCCGTCGGGCGTGATGGCGTTCTCCACGCCGACGACGAGCAGGCGCGCGCCGTAAGCCTCATCGCTCGGGCCTTCCACTGTGTAGACTTTCATGATTTTGGATGTATATTCGCTATGTGCCAATCCGGTATTTCGAATAGAGTAAAGATCACCCATACCGCAACCGATACGAACAACAAAGCCGGGAGGGAGCCATGGCTGAAGATAAGCCTGAAAAGGATATTGCTATTGTTTATGTGACAAGCCCTAACAAAAGAACGCTTGGTGTCACTGGAGCTTACGGAGGTCCAGCACCGGATGGACAGCACGTGGCCGTTCACCTCTTCGCAGAATACGGCACCGTGCCGTCTCTCGAGACATTGCACGTCAGTGGAGAGGGGGCGTTGCTTGGGAATCCGGACCGAACGATGCGTGGCGACGTAACACGAGAGGTTCTGGCTACGTTGATTATGACTCCCGAGCATGCCGTAGCTCTCGGCAAATTCATGGTGGAAAGGGGGAGTATGGCTCTGGAGTTTAGAAAAAAGGGGGGCGAGCAATGAAAGACGAAACAAGTGCGACCGGTACGCTCGTGGCGCTTCATGAGACCAGTTCGGCAGAGCTGCCTGATCCTTTTTCCAATGACGACGAGACCGAAGAAACCCCTCCAGCACCCTTTTTAGGCCAGGTCGACGAGGTTTCCATTACCTTTTCTTTTACTGCTATCTTTTCTTTTACTGCATTCCATTCGAAAAGCGTGGACCCGGTTGGCGTAGTAGAGATCCTCGGGGAGCGTTTTGACGTGACTCGTGATGCGTACGGCATCCTGGTCTCTCATCCTCGTTGGTCTCTTACAGGGCGTGGCGACACATTGGTTGAGGCAGAACTCGACCTTATCGCGAACGCGAAATTGCTTGCGGAGGCATATCTCGAGTTTCCACTATCGCAATTGAGTCCCGAAGCCAATGAGATGTTAGACTACCTGATTCAGCTAATGTCATTCAAACGTGTTGCGAGCTTGTAAACGTGTCGATCAGGTCCACAAGGAAAATCAAAAAGGCATTGAGGAAGAAGGGATTTGTCGAAGTCGAGGGTGGGAAGCATATACGCTTCCTCCTGAAGCTTGACGGTCTCTTGCAGCCCGTAGCCACGATCATCTCCCGCGGGAGTTCTTATAAGGAATATGGCGGTCGGCTCTTTAATGACATGGCCAAACAGTTACACCTCTCCAACCAGGAATTGGAGCAATTTGTTGACTGTCCGTTGACGATGGAACAATACCTGGCCTTATTGCGAGAACGTGGGCATATACAGTGACCACGAAATGAAGCACATCCGCGAACTCGCCTCACGCCGGCGGATTCGCTTCTACGACGCCTCGGGCATCCTTCTCCTTCGACAAGAGCCTCTTCATGAGGGAGCATACCGTGTTGATCTGTTCATCACTCCAAGTTCTCAAAGTTTGGAGTCTCCAGCAAATCCGGGGCGGTTCAGGTACCGCAAAACAGCTTGTTTTCGGTTTGGTGTCTATGAGTCAACTGGTAAGGCTTGTGGGAAATCGCGTATTTTTATACGCTATCCCTGATTTGTGCCGGCCTTTCACGCCGGTAACACGGGTTCAAATCCCGTACGCGGTACCACAGCCTCGGGCCATTCGGTCCGGGGCTTTTTTTATGGCTCCTTCCGGCATCGTCTTTGATAAAGGTCCTCAGAGGAGCGGAAAAAGGCCGTGCAGGTCGTTTTCGGCTTTTTTCGATGGAAATGAGACTCAAGGATGATCCAGAAGATGAGAAAGGCAGGGCGAGAAGCCGCGTTTCGGGTACGAACCACGGGAGCGGTGGTGGTGAAGACGCCGGTGGGTCGTCGGCAGACGGCGGCGGCGCTGGCATGGCGCCGGCCTTCACGGCTGCTCAAGCCCGCCGCACTGCTCGAGGAAGCGGATCGGATGCTCGCGCGGCGCAACGCCGTCCTCCGCAACGTGCGGCACGGCTCGGCGCCCGCCCGTCTGTTCGGGCATCTGCGCTTTGCGGGCGAACGGGTGCTTCAGGATCGGGCCGTTCCCCTCGGCGACCTTCTCGGGTACGGCGTCAATGCGCTCGGGTTGATCGACCGGTACATCGACGGCATCCTCGAAGGGTGGCGGCACGGCTTCGCGGAGACGAGCTACCACTTCACCGATACGCACGGCCTCGACCGCGAAGGCGCGCTCATCATCGTGGACTTCAGCGCGGTCTCGTTCCGCTTCCGTGAGATCGAGCGGGACGTCGAGGCGCGGGCCTGGGAGCGCGCATGGGAAGGTCGCTCCGACCTCGCCCCGGCGCTTCGGAAATATCTCTTCCGGGAGATGGCGCGTCGGGTCACGGGCGCGCATCTGCGTCGGCTCTGGCTGGAGGCGCGTCGCACGCGCGAGACCGCCCTCTGCCTCGTCAAGCCTGCGCCTTCGGAGCGGGAACGGCGGGCCGCGAACGTGGCGCTGGCGAACTGACGAACAATTGTATCACTTCGAAACTATGGTGAAAGGCAGCGCGCAGGCCGGTCCATCCCCCCAATGGTTGATCTGGTGAATAATCCCGGGTGGATGGGTCTGCGTGCTCCTTTCATCTCGAGTCCCGCCCCTTTCTTGCGTCTCCCGCGCGGCGCGCTCTTCCGCGTCCGGCTCGGGAGGCAAGAACCCGAGAAAGCCGCCTTCCCGAGGGCGAATATCGGGATGAGACGGCGGCGCGGAGAGACGTTGTCGAAAAGAAACGGCATTGTTCCATTTTTCAACGGCCAAACGCAAAAATGCCGTTTTTGTGCAAAGAGAGAAGGGGTACTGTTTCAAAAAGGGACTGGCACAGCGTTTGTCGAAAGGGTGTGTGCGACGACGTCATTTTGAAATGCCGGGTCTGAGGAGGGAAGCCTCGCCGAGCAGCTTTCCGTCAGAAACGGATGGGTCCTTCACAGAAAAAACGTTCATTCCCCGAGCCCAAACGAATCCATGATTTCTTTTAGTCTGTCAGGCGCATTTCTGATCGGGTTGGTTGCTTTCGGAATCACCTATCTCCTGATGCCCGCCGTTCGCCGGGTGGCGCTCGACAAGGAATGGGTGGACACGCCCGACGGGAAGCGGAAAATTCACCGGGAGCAAATGCCTCGCGTCGGCGGGCTGGCGATCTGGTTCGGCATTGTCGGCGGGCTGCTCGTGACGTTCATCATGGGGCGCGCTTTCGAAGCGAGCGTTGTTTCGGGCATCCTCTCTATGCGCTCCGTGCTTGGCCTCATGGCGGGCGCGACGGTCGTGGTCGCCACCGGGCTCCTCGACGACATTTTTCAGATCCGCGCCCGGCACAAGCTCCTGGGGCAGTTCCTCGCTTTCGTCCCGGTGCTTATGTGTGGAGAGATGGTTGGCGCCGTGGCGACGCTTCTCGGCGGCGGGACCGCGGCGACGCTCCTGGCTTTCCCGCTGATCATCGGCTGGGGCATGTTCATCATGAATGCCGTGAACCTCCTTGACGGGATGGACGGACTCGCCGGAGGCGTGACGTTGATCGCGCTGCTCTTTATGGCGCTCATCGGGGGGATGGGCGGCGTCATGCTCCTTTTTCTTATGGCCGCCGCCGGCGCCGTGATGGCGTTCCTGCGATACAACCTGCCCCCCGCGAAAGTCTTTATGGGCGACACCGGGAGCCTGCTGCTCGGGTATCTGCTCGGGGTGTTCGCGCTCGCCTCCCTCGTGGCCGTGCCCTCCGTGAGCCGGATGCTCGCGCTTTTCGTCATCCTCGGGCTCCCCATTCTCGACACGAGCATGACCATCGCGCGACGCATCGCGCGGAAGCGGGACCCCTTCGCCCCGGACCGCGAGCATTTGCATCATCGGGTCCTCGGTCGAATGTTCGGGCATCAGCCGCGCGCCCTGCTCGTTTTCTACCTCCTCGGCATCGGCCTTGGCCTCTTTGCCTTGCTCATCGATCAAAGCGACGTTGGGACGGCGGCGCTCCTGGCGGCATTGGTGGCCGGCCTCGGGTTGTTCATGCTCTGGGAACTGAACTATTTCGACCGCGCCTCTTACCGCAAGCACGCGATCCCGGCGGGGAAAGCCTCCGTCGAGGAGCGGCGAAGGAAAAGGATACGGAAGACGCCTCTCCCCATGCATCCCCACGCTCGGGGATCGGTGCGGCGTCACCCCCCGATCCTGTGAGTCGCGGGGGGCGCGCTCAGGCGGCAGCGCGTTCCGTACGAAGTTGCCGGGCGATCCATCCGGCGCGGAGGGCCAGGAGCAACATCAGTGGGAGCGCGGCGGGATGAAACGCCTGCGGCCAGGCGACGAAGTACCCGCCGAACGTGACGAGTGGGAGCACGACCCCGGCTCGGAAATAATGCCGGAGCCACCGAACGCGCGCATTCCGCCAGAGCGCATAAGCCGCCGCCCCGTGCGTGGGGAGCAGCCAGAGCACGTTCCAGTTCCACTTCGTGACGTGGTGCTCGGTGCCGAGCCACATGAACAGGAGGAACAGCCCCACGAAACCGGCAACGGAGAAGAGCAAGACGTCCGTACGCAAGGGGCTCTCGGGGAGCACGCCCCTGTGAAGAGACATCCCCGTACGCACGAGCCCGACGAGAAAGAGCCCGCTGAAGAGGAGGAGCGGCCAGGGCGGGGCCGCTTGCCCGGGCGCTCGCCCTTCGATCCAAAGCAGCGTGTCCTTGTGCGCCACGAGGTCCCGCACCGAGCCGTCCCGTGACACGGAGGCGTAGTCGAACGCTTCCATGAGGTACTCGGGGAGGAACATCACCTCGCGGGGGGTGGCGATGCGGTCCGTCGGTGCGCCGAGGAGGAGGTCGAAGCCGAAGTCGAGCCACGGGCGGTCGGCGACGTACGGGTCGAGCAGGGTGCGGAAGCTCTTGTGAGGGTTGGGCTTCGGGGCAAACCGGAGCGCCTCTCCGAGGGTTTTTTCAAGCACGTCCCGGGGACGGGTGGAGCAATTGTCGAAGAGGAAGTCGTACCGATAGCCCCGGTTCTCGGGCTGGGCATTGAAGCGGAGGAACTGGTAGACGGCTTCCGCCTGCCTCGGGCTCAGGTCCAGCGTCTGCTCGATGACCGAACGGCGCTGGATTTCGCTGGCCCGGATCGTGTACCGGAAGGGGGTCACGGAAAGGAAGTAGTCGAGTTTTCCATAGATGAATTTGGGGATGAAGAAGGGGTCCTCGAAATCGAACGTGCCATAATTGAAAACGGCGTCGAAGCCCGTGAGGGGATCGGAGACGCGGAGCGCGCTGTGCCCGAAGGCCGAATAGAGGGCGTCGCCGGGGAGGATGGTCAGAAGTGAGATCCCGGCGCGTTGGGAGAGCGAGTCCGGAAGCTGGGCCCGGGCGGGGGAGGCGAGCGCGAGGACGAAGGCGAGGATGAGCAGGCGGTGCATGCGGGCGCGGTGGTAGCGGAAAAAGGACGATGCTCCCCTTTACGCGCGTTGGGTCGCTTCGTTGCCGGCTACGGAAGGAGCCGGAGGGATGGCCCCTCGCAATGAACGCGAATTTCAAGAGCGGGACGTTTTTCTTTGATCGCCGCTTCCTAGCTTTTCGAGCGTCCGCGATCCGGGACGTTTCTGCCGCACGCAACCGCGCATGGAAAAGCCGTGAACCGAAGAGAACGTGCGCGCTTCACCCTCGAAGCGCTCCGAAAGGTTATCCCGAAGCCGGAGACGGAGCTCCGTTACGAGGACGTCTATCAGCTGCTCGTGGCCGTGATCCTCTCGGCGCAGTGCACCGACGAGCGGGTGAACAAGGTGACCCCTGCGTTCTTCGAGGCCTTTCCCACCCTCGAAGCGCTGGCCGAGGCGACGCCCGAGCAGGTCTATCCCCTCATCCGGTCGGTCTCGTACCCGAACAACAAGGCGAAGCACCTCGTGGCAATGGCGCGTATGGTGCGCGACGAATTTGGAGGGGAGATCCCGCGCACGATCAAGGAGCTGCAACGCCTGCCCGGCGTGGGGCGGAAGACCGCGCAGGTGGTGGCCTCGGTCGCTTTCGACAGCCGGGAGGCGCTGCCGGTGGACACCCACGTCTTTCGGGTGGCGAACCGGATCGGGCTCGTCACGGAAGACGCCGATACGCCGCTGAAGGTCGAACGGCAACTCAAGCGGATCATCCCGCGCGAGCAATGGGGAGAGGCGCATCATCTGCTCATCCTTCACGGGAGGTACACCTGCACGGCCCGCCATCCGAAGTGCGAACAATGCCCGGTCCGGCCGGTCTGCAAGTATTTCGCGCGCGTGCAGCGCCTGCCCCCGCCGATGACGGGCCTCGACCCGAAGCGCGGAGCGTACTATTGCAAAACCTGCGGCCGTTATTTCGATACGCCCGCGCACCGAACCGACCGGTACGGCGTCGAACAGATCGCCTGCCCGCATTGCGGCTCGATGAACGTTTTTGATACGAAAACAGGAAAAACCACAAAAAAGGTCAAGGATTATCGCGTTTGAGACGAGGGTGATGACCAAGACCGGAGCGAAGATGATGGATCCACGCAAACGACATATCCTGATCATTCTCGACGGGTATGGCATCGCCGAAGACCCCTCCGTGAGCGCTATCGACCATGCCCGGAAACCCTTCCTCGACGCGCTCTTTGCGCGCTATCCGCACGCCACGCTTCGGGCGTCCGGGAGGGCCGTGGGGCTGCCGGATGGGCAGATGGGCAACTCCGAGGTGGGGCATATGAACCTCGGCGCCGGGCGCATCGTGTATCAGGACATCACCCGCATCGACAAGGCCATCGAAGACGGCGACTTCTTCGAGAACGAGGTGCTTCGCTCGGCCGTCCGCCACGCGAAAGCGCACGACACCCGGCTGCACCTCTTCGGGCTGCTCTCCGACGGCGGCGTCCACTCCCACATCAACCACGTCTTCGCGCTTCTCGAACTGGCCCGGCGCGAGGGCCTGGCGAAGGATCAGGTCTGTCTCCACGCCTTCATGGACGGGCGCGACACCGACCCGCACGGCGGCATCGACTACGTCCGGCAGTTCCTCGAAAAGGCCGAAGAGATCGGCACGGGACGCATCGCCTCCATCATCGGGCGGTATTATGCCATGGACCGCGACCACCGGTGGCAGCGCACAAAGCTCGCCTATGACCTCATCGTGCACGGCGAGGGCGAGCCGTTCACCGACCCCGTCGCCGCCGTACAGTCGAGCTATGACGAGGGCGTCACCGATGAGTTCATCCTGCCCCGCCGCATCGACTATCCGGGCGATCGCCGCGGCACGCGCGTGCGCGACGACGACGCCGTCATCTTCTTCAACTTTCGGGCGGACAGGGCCCGGCAACTCACCCGCGCATTCATTCAGAAAGACTTCGAGGCCTGGGTGCGCGCCGACAATGCCCGGCGCGGCATCTCTCCCGACGATAAGGAGAAGGCGCCGTTCCCCGTAGTCGCGTTTAAAAACCTCCGGTATGTGACCTTTACGAAGTATGAGGAGGATTTCAACCTCCCGGTGGCCTTTCCGAAACTCATCCTGAAGAACACGCTCGGCGAAGTAATCTCGAAACGGGGCGGACGGCAGCTCCGCGCCGCCGAGACGGAGAAATACCCGCACGTCACCTACTTTTTCAGCGGCGGACGCGAAGAGCCCTTCCCCGGTGAGGACCGCATCCTCGTGCCCTCGCCTCGGGTGGCCACCTATGACCTTCAGCCGGAAATGAGCGCTCCGGAACTGGCCGGGCGCGTGGCCGAAGCGCTGGCGAAAGAGGTCTACAACCTCGTCGTGCTCAACTTCGCCAACCCCGACATGGTGGGACATACGGGCGTCTTCGAGGCGGCGGTGAAGGCCGTCGAGACGGTCGATGCCTGCGCGAAGGTGGTCGTCGAGGCGGCGCTCGCGCACGGCTACAGCGTCAACCTGCTGGCCGACCACGGCAACGCGGACAAGATGCGCAACCCCGACGGCACGCCGAACACGGCGCACACCACCGCGCTCGTGCCTCACCTCATCATCAAAGAAGGCTTCGACGGACCGGTGAAGGACGGCAAGCTCGCCGACGTGGCTCCGACGATCCTCGCGCTCCTCGAGGAGCCCATCCCCGGGGAGATGACGGGAAACGTCCTCGTCGAACTCCGGGAGACCCCGGCGCGCGTTTGAACGGCGCTCGGACGGCCAATCGGGGAGCGCTTGTTCCGGAACTGCTCCAAAATCATTATCTTCCCGGACGGAAAAGAATCAGCCACACGTACGCGCCTCTTTATTGATCCTTTTCGAGCCGGGTTCGCGCATCTATGTTCGATGGGTGAGCGAGGGTGCGGTATGAGGACCCCCGCCCCGGTTTCCATGACGGTATCCTCTGCGTCCCACGGACGCGCAGTGGGGATTTTTTCTCCACCACGAGATGGCTCGCTGCCACCGCTTGATTATGAATAAGCATTCCTCGGGTCGTTCCGGTGTTTCCCCCTCGCATCCGTCTGCCCGCGCCCTTCGACGTTCCGGAGCCGCGCTCGCTTTAGGCAGTATGTGCCTCGGCGTGCTCCCCGTTCGGGCGGCGGTCTCTCCCGCGCCCGAGGCGCCCGTCCCGGAGCCCTGGTTTCGCCGCCCCGCGCCGTGGCCGAAGGCGGCCGCCGCCCGCGCTCTGCTCGGCGTACCGGCCTTTCTCGATCAGAACAACGTCTTCGGCCTCTCGGACGTCGGCGAGCGCTCCATCCCCCACGCCGCCGACCTCGACGGCGACGGCGACCTCGACGTCGTGATCGGGGAGAAGGCCGGCGACGTGCATTACTTCGAGAATACGGGCGGCGTCGCCGCGCCGGCTTTCGCCCCCGCACAGGTCAACCCCTTCGGCCTCTCGAATGTGGGCGATGCCGCCGCACCGTCCTTCGCCGACCTCGACAATGACGGCGACCTCGACGCCTTCGTGGGCAACGGCGACGGAGACACCGTGTACTTCGAAAACGTCGGGTCGGCTGCCGCGCCGTCTTTCGCGCCTCCGGTCACCAATCCCTTCGGCCTGGCCAATACGCAGGGGTTCACCGCCGTCCCCGCCTTCGTCGACCTCGACGATGACGGCGACCTCGACGCGATCATCGGGGAGGGGTACGGCGTCTTCAATTACTTCGAAAACGTCGGGTCGGCTGCCGCGCCGTCCTTCACCGAGCGCACCGGCGCGCTCAACCCCTTCGACGGTCTCGACACGGATTTTTACAGCGCTCCGACGCTCGCCGACCTCGACGGCGACGGCGACTTCGACCTCGTTGCCGGAGGGCTGGGCGGGGAGGTTTTTCATGCGGAGAACACGGGCACGGCGGCCAATCCAAGCTTCGGCAGCCTCGTCGCGGGCGCTTTCGGGCTCGAAGACTCCGGCGACCGGAGCGCGCCCGCGCTCCTCGACCTCGACGGCGACGGCGACCTCGACGCCTTCGTCGGGGAGAGCAATGGCCTGGCGAAGTATTTCGAGAACACCGGAGACGCGGCGAATCCCGCCTTTGCGTTTGCCACGCCGAACCCGCTCGGCCTCGTGGACGTCGGAACGCGGAGCGCGCCCGCGCTCGTCGACCTCGACGGCGACGGCGATCTCGACGCTTTCGTCGGGGAGGCCGGGCCCGCCATCGGGGTGAGCGGCTCCGTCTTTTTCTATGAAAACACCGGGACGGCGGCCGCCCCGGCCTTTGCCGACGCCTCCACAAACCCGTTCGGTCTCGCCTCGCTCGGCTTCGACACCACGCCCGCCTTCGTCGACTTCGACGGCGACGGCGACCTCGATGCGTTCTTCGGCGAAAGACTCGGACGGCTGTTTTATTTCGAGAACACGGGGACGGCCCTGGCCCCCGCGTTCGGCCCGCGTCAGATCAACCCCTTCGGATGCGCCCCGAGCGGCGTCGCCAACACGGCTCCGACCTTCGCCGACGTGGACAATGACGGCGACTTCGACGTCTTCGTGGGAGTGGCGGACGGGAGCCTGCTCTATTTCGAGAACACGGGGGATGCCGCGAATCCCTCGTGCGCCGCGCCGGTGACGAACCCGTTCGGCCTCGCTTCGGTGGCGGCGCTGAACAAACCCGTCGCCGAGGACCTCGACGGCGACGGCGATGTGGATATTTTCGCGGGCGCGGAGGACGGCACGGTCGTGTGCTTCGAGAACACCGGAAGCGCGTCGAACCCGGCCTTCCTCATGCATGACGCGCTCGCCAACCCGCTCGCCTTCGTCGACGTCGGCGTCGAAAGCGCGCCTGCCTTCGGCGACCTCGACGGCGATGGCGACCTCGATGTTTTCACCGGAGCGGAGAACGGGACGCTCCTGTACTTCCTCCACGAAACGACCGCCGACGTGCCGGTGACGCTTGCTCCGGTGAACCCGCCCATCGTCATCCCGCCGGGGGGCGGGCAATTCAATTTCGACGTCACCGTCACGAACACGACTCCGGATCCCGTGACGGTGGATCTGTGGCTCCTGCTCACGAAGAGCGACGCCGGGATCAACCTGACGCGCGGGCCGGTGACGCTCACGCTCAGCGCGGGCGAGACGCTCACCCGTACGCTTTCGCAGAACGTGCCCGGCGGCGCACCCTCGGGCGAATACCTGTACACCGCCAACGTCGGAGATTTCCCCGTCACGGTCGATGCCACGGATAGCTTCACGTTCACCAAACAGGCCGGCGCGGCCCCCGGCCCGAACGTGGTGAACGACTGGGATCTCCTCGGGGAAGAAGCCTTCATCGTGGGGACGGAGGACGAGGAGGCGACGCTGCCGGATCGGTTCAGTCTCGGGCAAAATTTCCCCAACCCGTTCCATCCTGCCACGGAGATCACCTATCATCTGCCGGAGACGCGACACGTGCGGCTCGTGGTCTATGACCTTCAGGGGCGCGAGGTGGCGGTGCTCCTCGATCGCGTGGCATCCGCCGGCGCGCATGCCGTCTCCTGGCGCGCGGACGACCTCCCGAGCGGGCTGTACCTTTACCGAATCGAGGCGGGAGATTTCGTCAAGACTCGGACGATGATGCTCGTAAAGTGAAGGCCTCGCGCCGGATTCGCACCGCTCGAGCAGGCCAAAGGGGGGCGGAACCCGTTGCTCATGGTGTCGTGACCCGAGAACATGCTCCCGCCGATCCCCAAAGACCCATCCGACATGAAGCAGGCGCTGGCACCTTTTACCTGTACCTTCACCCGCGAAGTACCTGACATCCTCGCTCTTCTCGATTGCTCCCTCGTGCTGAGCACGTATCAGGCGGGCAAGGTCATTCTCCTGAGCCCGAACGGGGAGAGCCTCACGCAGCTGGCCCGTAACTTCAAAAAGCCGATGGGTCTGGCCGTGGAGGGGCCGCGCATCGCGGTGGCGACGCAATATGAGGTCGTCGTTCTCGAAAACGCGCCATCGCTCGCGGGCGGATATCCGAACAAGCCCGGCCATTACGAGAGTCTCTTCGTGCCGCGCGCCTCCTACTACACGGGCGAGGTCGACCTTCATGATCTGGCGTTCGGGAAAGGGGGGCTGTGGGCGGTGAACACGCTCTTCTCCTCGATCTGTCGCATCGACGACCGGTACAGCTTTCGGCCCGTCTGGCGGCCGCCGTTCGTCTCGGCTTACGCGCCCGAGGACCGGTGTCATCTCAACGGCATGGCGCTCGTCGACGGCGAGCCCGTCTATGCGACGGCGCTCGGACAGACCGACACGCGGAAGGGGTGGCGTGAGGGCCGGCTGAGCGGCGGCGTGCTCGTGCACGTGCCCACCGGGGAGGTCGTCCTCGAGGGGCTGGCGATGCCGCATTCGCCCCGCATGATCGACGGCAAGCCGTACTTCACCACCTCGGCGGACGGGGCGCTGTGCGTGGCCGATCCGGAGGCGGGCGCGTACGAGGTCGTCACCCGCGTTCCGGGCTTCGCGCGCGGGCTCGCCCGGTATGGCGACTACCTCTTCGTGGCGCACTCGCGCATCCGGAAGAAGCACCTTTTCGGCGATCTCCCGCTCACCGACAAGGAACATTACGCGGGCATCGTGCTCGTTCACCTTCCCTCGGGCCGCGTGGCCGGCGCGCTTCGATACCATGCCTCATGCGAGGAAATTTACGACGTGCAGGTGCTGCCCGGCATTCGAAGGCCCGGCATCCTCGGTCTGGAGAGCGACGTGCACCGGCGTGCGCTCTCGACGCCCCACGGCGGATACTGGGCGCGTGAGAAGGAGGACGCGCTTGACCCGCCGGCTCGCCGGCCCGCTTAATCCCCGGTCGCCTCAAGGCGCGCGGATCCGCCCGCTTTGTCTCTCCGCCCTCGCACGATCCCATGAGCCGCGTCACTCCGCAACAACTCTCCCAATGGTTCGAAAGAGCTCGGGCCCATCACAGGGCGGGACGGTTCGAGCAGGCGAAAGCGGCGTATCGTCAGATCCTGGCCCTTGCGCCCGAACATCCCGGCGTGACGCACCTCCTCGGAGTCCTCGCGCATCAGGAGGGGGCGCACGAGGAGGCCGTCCGGCTCATCGGAGAGGCGCTCCGCCGGAAGCCCGGCGCGGCCTCTTATCACAACAACCTCGGCAACGCCCTCGCCGCGCTCGGCCGCATGGAGGAAGCCGAGTCCGCGTACCGGGAGGCCATCCGCCTCAAACCCGACTATGCCGGGGCCCTGTACAATCTCGGCAACCTCTACCGCCGGACGGGCGCCCGCGAAAAGGCGGAGCGGATGCTTCGCGACGCGTTCCGCCTCCGGCCCGACTACCTCGACGCCGCGCTCGCGCTCGCAGGGCTGATGCAGGATCTCGGGCGTTTTGCCGAGGCGGACGCCCTCTTCCGGGATGCCCTCCGTCGTCATCCGGACGAGGCGCTCGTTCCCTTCGAGCGGGGCAACCTGCTCCGGCTTCAGGGACGGCACGACGAAGCCCTCGCGTGCTACCGGGCGGCGATCCGCCTCGACCCGGACATGGCGAGCGCATACAATAACCTCGGCGCCGTGCTGCAACTCCGCGGCGAGGTCGACGCCGCCGTCGCGGCGCTCCGCCGGTCGCTCGCGCTTCGCCCCCACTCGGCGGAGGCGCACTTCAACCTCGGACAGCTCTATGAAGGGAAAAATCGGCTCGACGAGGCCGCCGCTGCCTATGAGCGGGCGCTCGCGCTCGACCCGGACTTCGGCGGGCAGGTCTTTTTTTACCTCTGCTATCTCCGGCGCAAGCTGTGTGACTGGGTGGACTACGACGCCCGCGTCAAGGAACTGATACGTCGGACGGAGGCGCACATTCAGGAGAACGACCGGGCGGGACTGCCCCCGCTGACGCTCAACGTCTTCTCCGTCCCGGCGGCCCTTCGCAGGGCGGCGGCGCGTCATCAGGCGCGGCTCATCGAACGACGGACGGCGGAGCTTCGGAAGCAGTGCGCCTTCGTGCACACGCGCGAACGGCCCGATCGACTCCGCATCGGATACGTCTCGCCCGACTTCCGCCGGCACGCCGTCGGCACGCTCACGCACCGGATGTTCGAGCATCACGACCGCGACGCGTTCGAGGTGTACGCCTATGCCCTCGTCCACGTCGACGACGACTTCAACCGCGCCGTGCGGGCGGGCGTCGACACGTATGCGGACTGCTCGCGCCTCTCGTACGCGCAGACGGCCCGCCGCATCCACGCCGACGGCATCCACGTGCTCGTCGACCTGGCGGGGTACACCACGTATTCGCGAACGTCCGTCTTTGCGCTCCGTCCCGCCCCCGTGCAGGCGCACTACCTCGGCTACCTCGACACGATGGGCGCTCCGTTCCTTCCATACGTGATCGCTGACCGTTTCGTCATCACGGAGGCGATGGCCGCGGAATATGACGAGGCCATCGTTTACCTGCCCGACACCTTCGCCGTCGCCTCGCCGCTGCCGGTCTCCGAAAAGCCGATGTCGCGCACGGCATTCGGCGTGCCCGAGGAGGCGTTCGTCTTCTGCTGCTTCAACAGCCTTCACAAGCTCGACCCCGCGTGTTTCGACGTGTGGATGCGCATCCTCCGGCGCGTGCCCGAGGCGGTGCTGTGGCTCTATGATAGCGGGAACGCCACAACCGAGGCGAACCTTCGCCGCGAAGCCGAGGCGCGCGGCATCGCTCCCGAACGGCTCATCTTCGCAGGAAAACTCCCTGTGGACGAATACCTTGCCCGGTACCGCCTTGCCGACCTCTTTCTCGACACCTTCGCATACAATGCCGGCGCGACGGCCGTGGGGGCTTTGTGGGCCGGAGTGCCGGTCCTCACCGTGCCGGGACGGACGTTCTTCAGCCGGATGGGGGGGAGCCTGTGTCGAGCCGCCGGTCTCCCCGAAGTCGTGTGCGCCACCGAAGCCGAATACGAGGAACGCGCCGTTGCACTTGCCGCCGATCCCGCCGCGCTCGCCGCGCTCCGTCGCAAGCTCGCCGAGCGCCGGTCCGTGGCGCCGCTCTTCGACACGGCGCGCTTCGTCCGCCGGCTCGAAGACGCCTACCGGCGAATGTGGGAAGACTACGTCGCCGGCGTCGGGCCGAGGGACGTCGAAGCGGCGTCTTCATGAGCCGGTCGTTCTTTTCGGTCCCGCGTTCCCGGCGGTCTTCCTCCGCAGAGCATGGATCTCCGATGCTTCACGCGATTGCATATCGGGCGGTATGGCGTTATAATTAAAAACTATCGAAGCGATCCGCCGGCGCATTTCGGGAAGGCGGCCACCCTGTCGGATTCAAACGGAGGATGCCATGAATACGCTGAAGGACGAGAGCGGCCGTACGTCTTTCCCCCCGATGTTCAAACTCGGATCGGGCTTGATCTGGGGAAGCCTTTGTCTCGGCTCGATTCACCCTGCGGCGGCGTTGGCGGAAACGACGGCGTCGGGCTATGCCGCCGGGGAACGTCCGGAGTGGACGCGGCCTGCGACGCGCCTTCCCTGGTTCCGCCGCCCGGCGCCGTGGCTCAGCGGAGCGCCGGCGCTCGGTACCTTCGGCGGGGAGAACGGCTTCGTCGAAGAGACCGGGCCGGCGAACCCGCTTCATCCGGTCATGGACACGGCAACCCCCGCGTTCGTCGACCTCGATGCCGACGGCGACCCCGATTTCGTCTCGGGAGATAACATCGGGAAGGTGTCCTACTATGAAAATACGGGTTCGTCCGTGCTGCCGCTTTTCGTCGAGCGTACCGGCTCCGACAATCCTTTCGACTTCATCAACGTCGGCAATCCGTTCCTCGGCGGCAGCGCACCGGCCTTCGTCGACGTCGACGGCGACGGCGACAAAGACCTCTTCGTGGGGGCTTATGACGGAACCCTCTATTTTTTCGAGAACACCGGGGATGCCGCCAATCCTGCCTTCGTCGAACGGACCGGCGGCGACAATCCGCTCGACGGCATCGACGTGGGGGACGACAGCGTCCCGGAGTTCGTGGATATCGACGACGACGGCGACCCGGACGTCTTCATCGGACGAGGCGACGGCACACTCGATTTTCTGAAAAACACGGGCACGGCCACCGATCCGGCGTTCGAAAAGCAGTTCGGCTCCGACAACGTGGTGAGCTTCATTGACGTGGGGTTCGAATCCGCTCCGGCCTTCACGGACATCGACGCGGACGGCGACGTGGATCTCTTCGCCGGGGAGCTTCTCGGGACCGTCCGATACTTCGAGAACACCGGCGGCGCCGCCTCCGCGGCGTTTGTGGAGCGGACCGGTTCGGATAACCCGCTCGATCTCGTGAATCACGGCTTCGTCGGTTCGTTCATCCCGGCGTTCACCGACATCGACGGCGATGCGGATCCCGATTTCTTTGCCAATGATTTCGCAGGCGTGCGGTTCTATCGCAACGGGCAGGAGGTCGCGCTCGACCTTTTTCTCAGAAACGAGAACATCGAGATTCCGCCGGAAGGAGGCACGTTTCAGTACCGCTTCGAGGTGTCGAACCTGACCGATGCGCCGATCACCCTCGATTTCTGGGCGCTCGTCACCCGGCCCGACGGCGCGACGGGCGTGGTGAAGGGCCCCCTTCCCTTTACCGTGGAAGCCGGCGGTTTCGAAAGGAAGGGCGTGACGCAGATTGCCCCGGCCGGGTTGGCGCCCGGATCCTATGAGTATACGGTGATCGTGGGCGCGTACCCCGACCTCGTCATCACCACGGAGACGTTCTTCTTCGTCAAGCGCTCTCCCTCGAGCGAGATTACCTTCGTCGAGGTCACCGGCTCGGGCAATCCCTTCGATGGCGTGGACGTCGGAGACAACAGCGATCCCGCCTTCGTGGACATCGACGGCGACGGGGATTTCGATGCTTTCGTCGGGGAGACCGACGGCGTGTTGAATTTCTTCGAAAATACCGGGGACGTGAATACCCCCGCCTTCGTTGAGGTCGCCGGCTCGGGCAACCCGCTCGACGGTGTGGACGTGGGGTCGTTCAGCGCCCTCGATTTCGTGGACATCGATGCGGACGGCGACCGGGACCTGTTCGCGGGTTCGGACGCGGCCGGGGGATTCGGCGGCGCGGAAATGCACTTCTTCGAGAACACCGGCGACGGCGCCGATCCCGCTTTCGTCGAGCGGTCGGGGAGCGAGAACCCGTTTGACGGGCTGTCGATTTCCGACCGCCCCGAGCCGGCCTTCGTGGATATCGACTTCGACGGGGATTTCGATGCTTTCGTGGGCGGAGGAGAAGACGTGGGCGGATTTGGATGTTATGGTTTCGTCAGCTTTTTCGAAAATACCGGCAGCCCCGCCGACCCGGCTTTCGTGCAGCGTTTCGGGTCGGACAACCCCCTCAACCTTTGCCGCTCCTACCATCTCCGTCCGTCCTTCGTCGATCTCGACTTCGACGGGGATTTCGACGTCCTCCTCGGGGAGTCGTTCGGCGAGATCTTCTATTATGAGAACACGGGGAGCGTCGCCGAGCCGGTATTCGTCGAGCGCACCGGTCCGGATAATCCGCTCGCTTTCGTCGACGAGGGCCGGTACAGCGCTCCGGCCCTCGCGGATCTCGACGGAGACGGAGACGTGGACGTGGTCTCGGGCGCGGGGAAGTTTTTTGAGGACGGGCAGTCCTCGGGTCAACTGCTCTATTTCCGGAACGAGACCGTTCCCGCCGGTCCGACGCCCCGGATCACCGGCGAGGGTTCCCTGCGCGGGTCCGTCGAAGGGGCGGTGAGCGTCCCGGATGCGTACGCGCTGGGGCAGAATTATCCCAATCCCTTCAACCCCGTGACCCGGATCGTGTATGCGCTTCCCGAAGGTGGACCGGTTCGTCTCACGGTCTTCGACGCTCTGGGCCGGGAGATACGCGTCCTCGTGGACGGCGACCTCCCGGCCGGCGAGTACGCGGCGACGTTCGACGCCGGGGAGCTTCCCAGCGGGGTGTACTTCTACCGGCTCGAAGCCGGCGCTTTTGCCGGGACGCGGACGATGATGCTCGTGAAGTAGTGGCCTGCCGGAGACGACGTTTTTTCCCGGGCTCGGATGGCCTGAATCGGGGAGCGGCCGGGGCGCGGCGCATTTGCGTGATGCAGGAAGCCCGCGCTCGCTGCCGGCAAACCGCGCTTCGCTTTCCCGTGAAGGCGACGTGGAACATGGTCTGCAGATTTAATAGATTGGTTTTGCCAATCTCCGTATTATGGGAGACCATGCCCCCTGTGCCCAATATTATGAGGATCCCCTTATGCGAATCAAAGCTACGACTGCCTTTCCTCTGCTAGCCGTGTTGATCGTGCTCGTCACCTTCGGGACGTTGTGGGCCATCACGGCGGGACAGACCGACGACTTCGAGGACGGAACCACGCAGGGTTGGCGGGTCGGTTCGGCCGGCGCCCCTTCGCCCCCCACCAACGTTCCCGACGGTGGTCCGCAGGGCACGGGCGATGCCTACGTTGAATATACTTCGACCGGGACGAGCGGCGCCGGATCGAAAATGACGATGTTCAATACCGATCAGTGGGTCGGGGACTATGTCACGGCCGGAGTCACGGCCTTTCGCGTGCATCTGAACAATCTCGGCTCGAACGATCTCGAGCTTCGCATTTTGGCGACGACGGGCCCCGACGCCACCGACCCGGGCTGTTATTCGGCCAATGCCGTCAAGCTGCCTGCCGGCAGCGGCTGGACGACCGTCACGTTCCCCTTCGAGGCTTCAAACGTGATGAACGTTCTCGGGTCGTGTAATTATGCCACCGTCATGGCCGCCGTGGATAAACTCTGGATTTACCACAGCCCGAACGGCTTTCCTCCCAGCATCGAACCGGCCATCGCCGCTACGCTGGGGATGGACAACCTGACGGCGCTCACCTCGACCGTGATGATCAACGAAGTCGATGCGGATCAGACCGGTACGGATAACGCCGAGTTCGTCGAATTGTACGACGGCGGGACGGGCAACACAATGCTCGACGGCCTCGTGCTCGTCTTCTTCAACGGCGCGACGGACGTTTCGTACAACGCCGTCGACCTCGACGGGCAGACGACCGACGCCAACGGCTTCTTCGTCTATTGCGGCGATGCGGCCAACGTAGCCAACTGCGACCTCGAGGTGGGGGCGGGGACCACGAACTTGATCCAGAACGGCGCCGATGCGGTGGCCCTCTACGTGGGCAATGACACCGATTTCCCGACCGGAACCCCTGCGACCACGACGAACCTGCTCGACGCCATCGCCTATGACACCAACGATGCCGACGACACCGTATTGCTCGCGGCGCTCGGGTTGACGATGCAATACAACGAGGACGCCTTCGGCGCCAAGAACACCGACTCGAACCAGCGCCTGCCCGACGGCGCTCCGGAGATTCGCCCGACGGCCCCGACGCCCGGCGCGACGAATGATACAAACCTCCCGGTCGAACTCTCCGCGTTCGAGGTCGCCCTCGACGGTCATGCGGCCGTCCTGACCTGGCAGACGAGTTCGGAGAGCAACAATGCGGGCTTCGAAGTTCAGGCGAAGAACGGCGCGGACTTCGAGACGCTCGGGTTCGTCAACGGCGCCGGCACGACGACCGAAGCGCGTTCGTATGAGTTCCGCACCGAGCGCCTCGCTCCGGGCCGGTATGTGTTCCGCCTCAAACAGATCGACTTTGACGGGGCGTTCGTGTTCTCACCCGAGGTAGAGGTCGCCGTCGAGACGCCCGGGACGTATCAACTCTCGGAGGTATATCCGAACCCGTTCAATCCCCGCGCGTCCGTCACGCTCGCCGTCTCGCAGGCGCAGGAGGTGACCATCGGGCTGTATGACGTGCAGGGGCGCCTCGTTGCCCTCGTGCACCATGGTAGGCTCGAAGCCGATACGCAACGGACCTTCACCATCGACGGCTCGAACCTCGCCAGCGGGGTCTACGTCCTTCAGGTGAAAGGCGCCACGTTCACCGCCGAGCGAACGGTGACGCTGCTCAAATAATGCATGATTCTCGAAGAGAGAAGGGGTTGCGGCGTCGGCTGTGGCCCCTTCTTTTTTGAGAAAGAAGAGACCTATGACCAAAAGCGCCATCGTAGGCTTTCATCAGGATGAGGAGGGCGACTGGGTCGCCGAACTCTCGTGCGGGCATCAGCAGCACGTTCGGCACAACCCGCCCTGGATCGAGCGCCCCTGGGTCGTGGAGGAGGAGAGCCGCCGGGAGCACCTCGGGCGGCAACTTCGGTGCAAAATCTGCGAAGAAGAGCAGGCGGGCGGAGCTTGCGACTGAAGAAGGCATGCGCTTCGACCCGACGAGTTCCTGACGAGTCCAACGTTCCATTCGAGTCAAAAACCACTCCTCGCTGCATGGAAAAGGTTCTGCAATACGAAATCCCCGTCTGGCACCCCATTGCCGTCCATTTCCCCGTGGCGCTTATCCTGACCGGGGCGGCGTGCATGGTGATGTGGACGATTCGGGGGGCGCATTTCTGGCGCAGTTGCGCGCTCCTGTTGTACGCCGCCGGGATGGCGGGCGCGCTCTTCGCCTATTTCACCGGGGAAGCCATGGAAGAGCAGGTGGAGGGCACGCCCATCGTCGAAGAACTGGTCCATCTTCACGAGGACATGGGGCTATACACGCTCCTTTTTACCGGTCTGACCCTTGCGGGAATCGTCGCGCTTGCGGTGTGGGAGCGTTACCGTCCCATCACCCGCCCCCAGCCCGACCCGGTGCTTATCCGGTTAGGGCTCGGGCTCCTCGCGGTGATCAGCGCCGTCCTCATCGCCTGGACGGCGCACATCGGCGGCGTTATGGTGTGGGGGGTCGCGCGTTAGGACGCCGTGAGCGTCGCGCGCGTACCCGTACGATGAGGTCTGAGGCTGTACACCATAGTGGACGATCGTCGCCGCCATCGAAGAGCGTGTCGGCGAAAAAAGGCCGTTCCCGGGCTTGTTTGGAAGGTTTGCGTTTCCGGCTCCGATTCGTGGCACGTCCTTGTATGGGAGATCGTCCGGCGTCTGAGGGGACCCTATCGAACGCTCACGATCAGACGGAGGAGACGATGAAAACTTACGTACGACGACGCACACGCACTGGGACGATGCTGTTCGTGGCGCTCCTTGTTTTGAGCATCTCCGCGCCGGGGGCGCTCGCTCAGTCCGGGCGCGGCGCCTCGGGCGCAAAGAGCCGGGTGGAACGCAAGCAGACCGACCGTGAGGCGACGACGGCGCGACGGCCCGAGGGACGAGCCGAGCATGGTGTCAGGCAGCGTTCCGGCAGGGAACGGCCCCGCGTCTCAGATCGCCCGGAACGCCGGGCACGACCGAACGAAACCGGTATGTCCGGCCGGCGCGTTCGGGAGCGGACGCCGGAACAGGCGCATGAGGAACGGAGCCGCACCGAGCGCCGTCGGCAAGAGAGCCGGGGGCGGCGTTCGACGGAAGTCGTGGCGCATGGACGGAGGAGCGTGCTCGTCAAGGACCGGCGCGTGGAGCGTTCCCGCGTCGCACCGCCCGGAGCGCGCCCTGTCTATCGACCGAAGCACAAGCACCGGCCCAACGTGGTGATACGTCCGAACCTCTACGTGGACTTCCACTGGCCGTGGGAGTATCGGTATCGTCGGCACTGGCGACCCCGGTATCGCTATCGTCAGGTGGTGTACGTGGAGGTGGGATGGGGACGGAAGCATCGCACCTCCCGGGTCGACGTACAGACGTACTATCGTCACTCGGTGCGGTATGCGACCCGCGATTATGCCGAGATCGACATTGAAATCGAGGCCGTGGAAGTGTATGAGGACGGCCGTTTCATCGGGAAGGTGCATCAGATCCCGTACGCGCTCGGGCACATACGAGCCACGGTCTACCGTTCGGGGGCCGTCGACTTCGACCGCGACGTGTTCATCGTCGGCGATCCGTACGTGGGGTTCGAGATGATCTCCACCCGACATCGGGAGGGCTACGTCCTCGATACGTACAGCCGGAGGGACGACCTTGAGGCAGGGCGGCTCGACCTTCGCAGCGAACGTGTCTACCCTGTCGCTTACAGCCGCCTCTTTGCTCCGAACGCTTTCGACGGCTACGTGCCGATCTCTCTTTTGCCCGAAGATCAGGCGTGGCTGTACGATTACGGCTATGACGCCGTGAGCGCTTATGACCGGGAATACGATTATTACGGAGACGCCGCTTATGGAGACGACTACGACGGCGTCACCGTCGCCGGCGGGGCGGGAATCTCCTTCCGGGCGGAAGGCGCTTCGGGAGCGGCAGTTGTCCGCACGCCCCGCAAGCGCACCGAGGATCGGTCCTTCCGCGCGGAGAGTGGCGCACAGATCCGGCTCAAACGTGAGATGGAGATCGAGCGCGTGAACTGACGGGGTTCTTTCCATCGGTCCTCCCGCGTATCCCCGGGGTTAAAAGCAAGCGCGGTTTCCTGCGAAGGA
>JALSSK010000529.1 GCA_026984335.1 Rhodothermales bacterium | reverse complement strand
AGGCGTGGACGGCTCGAGAGCATGTGCTCCAGCAGGAACAGCCGCCCGCCCCGCCGGGTCACGCGCAGCGCTTCGCGAAGGCCCAGCACCGGATCCGGGACTGAGCAGAAGACGAACGTGGCCACGGTGTCGTCGAAGACCTCGTCCGGGAAGTCGAGTTGTTGGACGTCCATCTCCAGCAACGTCACGGGCACGTCCGGACGCCGCCGGACCATACGGCGAGCCCGCTTCAGCATCCGCGGCGACAGGTCCACGGCGGTGACGCGCACGTCGGAGGGGTAATAAGGGATGTTCTTGCCGGTCCCCACCCCCAGTTCGAGCACCTCGGGTCCGGTCACTTTGGCCCACAGCCGTTTGCGCCAGGCGCGGTACTTGAAATATTCGACCGGCGCCTCCATGAGGTTGTAGAGCGGCGCGAGGAGGTTATACCGGCTTCGCGTATGCGCGGTGGCCGCCGGATCCTTCGTCAGCGATTGCATGCCTTGGGGAATTGTTTCTTCAGAGGAAAGGAGCAGCGTTCCGGTGCGGCAGCGCCGAAAAAGCATCGTCTCCCTGTCAGGGGGCGGAACGGGTGTTTGAGACCGGCGGCTCCGGGGGCGCGTCGGGGCGGAAGCCCTGCACGACCAGCAGCGAGGCGGCGGTGGCGAAGGCCCATCGCTCGTGCCGTTCCGAGAACAGCCCCGTCCCTCTTTCCGCCCGCTCGGACGCCCCCGCGACGATCAGATCGTACCCCATCCACGCCTCCCGGACGGCGGCCTCGATGAGTTCCCCATGGGCGACGCGTTTCAAGTGCACCCGGTTCGGAGCGAAACCCTCGACGATCCGGTCCGGGTCCGGCGGTGGATCGTCGCCTTCTCCCCGGGGCGGCTTCGCGTACACGAGGGTGACTTTCACGTTGCCGTAGCGGCTGAGGCGACGGGCCAAGTTCAGCGCGGCCTCGTCGTGGCAGCCGCCGGTATAGGACATCAGCACGCGACGGATCGGGCGGAAATGACGGGCCAGGTAGACGGCCACGTCGGAGGAGGTGTGCCGGAGGATTGTCTGGATGGGGGCGGGCAGGTAGTCCGACGGGGAGACCGGTTCGTGCCAGCCCAGGAGCACCAGATCCGCCTGGTGTTCCCGGGCCACGGCGGTGAGGTCGGCGCCCACGTCGGCGGTCACAAGGCAGAGGGGTTCGACGGCCAGTTCTCCGGCGGCTTCGAGCAGGGGCCGGAGCGGGGCCGGGGTCTCGTCGGCGTCCTGTCGGGTGAAGGCCCCGGCCCGGAAGCGCTCCTCCGGCCACATGTGGAGGGCCGTCACCCGGAGGTGTTCCGGGGGCGCCAGCGCCCGGGCCACCCGCAAAAGCTCGACGCCGGCGGAAGGCAGCGTCACCGAGACGAGCACCGAATAAACCGGCGGGCGCTCACGATCCGGACGGGCCGAGCGGAGCGCGCGGTCCCGGTCTGCGACGGTCTCCGCCGTCCGGTCGCGCGTCAGCAGAAAGAGGGCTGCGGCGCTGAAAAGAGGAATCAGCAGGAGAACGAGGTAGAACCAGGCATTATGCGCCATGTCGCTCATCGCCACGAGCGCCACCAGAAGAAGCGGTAGAAATCCGAGGCCTGCAAGGACAAGTATGCGGTAGGCGGGACGGAGTCGAAGCATCGAGGCTGAACAATTGGAGGCAGGCAGGGCCGAAGAGGGTAAAAGATGCCCGGGGCGCTTGGTCGTCATGTCGCATGCACGGGGATTATCGGATCTATCATGGCGGCTTCCCGAAAAGATTCTTTGCGGAAAAAGCTTCATCGCGGCTTCGTTTGCCTTCAGGAAGAAGGTGAGGATATCCACCTGAAGACAACCTGAAAGGGCTCTTAAAAAGCTTTAAGGCGACGCAGAATTCACTGGAGTGAAGCAGGGGCGCCTTCGGCAGACGGGGTTGCGTGGAGCATAGCGTCCGCCGGGCGACTTGTAGCTTGATGCTATTTCACCACTTCCGTCCGGAAGGCGCCGGCAACGGGACCGGTCGGGGTCGTCACGCGTATCCAGCCGTCCCAGAAGCCGGTCATGTTGAAGTGAAGGCCTCCTTCCAGCGCCGGAGGCGAGCGGCGCCTGGAGAGGATCGCCTGTGCGTTCATGTGCGGCTTTTGGTCCAGCCAGAGCATGGAGAGCCCCACGCGCCCCTGACGAAGCGCCATGGGCTGATCGCCGCGCCAGGCTCTGACTTGAACGAGGTTGTGACCCCGCCTGAAGACACCGCCGGGCGTGAGGATCTCGATTTTATACGGGTCGGAATGGAGGGTCCAGAGCGGGGCGACTTTTTCGGAGGGCCAGGCAAGGAACGTGAGCGGGAGCACGAGCAAGAGCAGAGAAGCCCAGAGCAGTACGTATTTGAACGTGGGATTCATGATTCTGCACCTCCGCGCCGTTCAGGGGGGTGTGCCGGACGGCGCATGTCCGTTGCGCGTTTGATGACAAGGTCGCAAGTCCTATCTTTAAAAAGCCTTAATTTTATCTTAAATATTTTTCAGGCCCGAAGCGATCGTTTTTCTCGTGGTCATGCCCGAGGTGAGGAGGTGAGGTCGTAAGGCCGAACTGAAAGCGTCGGAGTCTGCTCCGCTCCATCTTGCCTCCGAAATTGAAGCCGGAGATAAGAACGATGGGGGCTAGAACCGACCGGAGCGCCAGACGGACCAGAGCACGCCGAGGCCCAGCAGCATGGAGACCGCCAGCGTCAGCACGAAGAACCCGTGCGCGCCCCGGGGATGGTAGACGAGCGCCAACAACCCGGCGCCGATGATGAGCGCGGCGGTGAGCACGCTGAAGGCGATCCGGTTGGCGGCCCGGTTGAGTTGCCGAAGCGCCTCCGGCGGCGGGTCCACCGTGACGCGCAGCGGCAACGCGCCCTGTTCGATCTGTTTGAGCAGGCGGCGCATCTGACGCGGGAGCGCGGCGCCGACGTCGGCCAGGTCCAGCATCCCTTCCTTGAACCGCCGGGCCTGGGCGCGGGGCGAGAGCTTGTGGAGCCAGAACCGGCGCACGTAGGGTTGCGCGAAGGACAGGACCTGAAAGTCGGGCGCCAGGCGAAGCGCCGTGCCTTCGGACATGGCCATGACCTTGGCCATCAGCACGAGGTCGGCGGGGAGTTGCAGCCGATGCCGCCGGGCGACGTCCATCAGGTCGTGGAAGGCCGGGGCGGCGGCGATGTCCTTCAGAGGCCGGTTGGCATAACGGCGGATGAGGTGTTGCAGGTCCTGCTTCAGGGCGTAGCGCTGCACGCGGCCGGGCGCAATGCCCAGCGCCGACAGTTCGTCGACGAGCCGGTCGGCGTCCCGGGCGATGAGCGCCAGCGCAATGCGCAACAGCGTCTCGCGCACGGCGGCGTCAAGCTGCCCGACCATGCCGAAGTCGATCAGGCCGATCACGCCGCCGGGCAGGACGAAGAGGTTGCCCGGGTGCGGGTCGGCGTGAAAGAACCCGTGTTCGAACATCATGCTGAGCATCAGGCGCGTGCTCTCCCGCGCGAGTCGCTCGCAGTCTATCCCTGCCCGCTTCAGGGCGTCGACGTCGGTGATCTTGTATCCTTCGAGGCGTTCCATCGTCAGCACGCGCCGGGTGCTGTACGATTCGTGCACGACCGGGACGTGAAGCGAGGAGTCTCCGGCGAAGTTGCGTCGGAACTGTTCGGCATTGGCCGCTTCCACCGAATAGTTGAACTCGTTGCGCAGGCTGAAGGCAAACTCGTGCACCCAGCTTTCCAGGTCATAGGCGCGGCCCCAGGCGGTGCGTTCTTGCGCCCGGTGCGCCAGGTCCAGCAGGATGGCGAGGTCCTGCTCGGCAAGGGCTTCCACGCCCGGACGCTGCACCTTCACCACGACGCGAGCCCCGTCGTCGAGCACGGCGGCATGCACCTGGCCGATGGAGGCGGAGGCCATCGGGGCGCGTTCGAACGCCCGAAACACCTCCTCGGGCGGGCTTCCCAGTTCCTCTTCGATGACGGCGGCTACCTGCTCGTAGGGGATCGGGGGCGCGTGATCCTGCAGGCGGGTGAACTCGGTCACGTAGTCGGGCGGGAGCAGGTCGGGGCGCGTGCTGAGGATCTGGCCCAGCTTGATGAACGTGACGCCCAGCTCTTCCAGCGCCATCCGGAGGTGCTCGGGCTGGGTATAGGGCCGGGTGCGGCGGGGATGACGCAGCAGGCCCCGGTGGAAAGGCAAGAGCCCGCCCAGACCCAGTTCCAGCGCCAGCCAGCCCAGCCCGTGCCGGGCGAGCGTCCCGATGATCCGGCGCACGCGCCGGCGCTGTTGGAGAGAGGAGGTCCGGTGCATGGTGCGTCACGTTCTGTGGTCGGCGCCCGGCTGGAGGAAGCGCAACCCGCGCCCGGATCCCCCGCCGAGACCCGGGCGCGGGCGCTTCGCCTAGCGCCAGAGCCGCACGCCGAGCACCAGCGAGAGCGTGCTCGTCCGTTCGCCTCCGCGCCGGGCCAGGTCTGCCGTGCCGCCGGTGAGGCGGGTCCAGCCAAGGCCCAGATAAGGCGCGAACTCGCGGCGGATCTCATAGCGCAGGCGCACCCCCAGCCCGATGCTGTTGAGGCCCGAACCTACGTTCCAGGCTTCGACCTCCTGCAGGGCCGCAGCCACGTCCAGGCGGGGTTGCAGGACCAACCGCTGCGTCACGAGCAGATCGTACGTGCCCGTCAGGGCGGCCGAGACGTCGCCGTCCTGGCTGACGAAAACGGCGGGTTCGAGCTCGAACCAGTAGGGCGCCAGACCCTCCAGACCAACGACGAGTTGCGCGCGCGTGCGGGTCCGGGCGCCGGTGTAGCCGACGTCGAAGCGCACGCCGGCCTGCGCCTCCCAGTACGGAGCAATCAGACGGCTGTAGAGCGCCTGGAACTCCATCTCACCCCCGCGCTCGGCCGTGGAGAGGTCGCCGTCGCTCTTGATCCAGAAACGGTCATACGTCTTGCCGATGGACCCGATCATGTCCCATTGCAAGGGCCCTCCCACTTGCGTGGGGGCCGCTTCCAGAAGATCGAACAGCACGAAACCGTACACGTTCTCGTTCTCCAGCCTGAGAAGCGGGCGGGACTGCTGGGCGCGAACGCTTCCGGCCACGAGCACGGACACCAGGAACGCCAGGGCCGTTCGGCGGAATCCGCGAAGACCGGCCGGGAGGATGCGCTCTCGGCTGCGACGATTCGGGGTAAGAGATCGATTGAGATTCATGACTTCACCTCCGCCATGCCGGGTTGCACGACTTCGACGACGCGGAACATGCCCATGTCCATGTGATAGAGGATGTGGCAGTGGAAAGCCCAGGGGCCGGGTGAATCGGGCGTCACCAGCGCTGTCAGGCGCTCGGCGGGCTTCACGTTGACGGTGTGTTTTTTGGGGAGATACCGTCCGGTCCCGTTCTCAAGCTCCATCCACATGCCGTGCAGGTGAATCGGGTGTTCCATCATGGTGTCGTTGACCAGGATCAGCCGCACCCGCTCGCCGAGCCCGATTTGAATGGGGTCCGGCGACTCCGAGTACGCTTTGCCGTCGAACGACCACATGTAGCGCTCCATGTTGCCGGTCAGGTGGAGTTCGATCTCCCGCTCGGGGGGACGCGTGTCGTAGACCGGGTTGAGGCCGCGCAGGTCGGTGTAGAGCAGCACCCGGCGGCCGTCGTTTCCGAGGCCGATGCCGGGTTCGTGGAGACGGCTCCGGGTCATCATCGGCACGGCCGCGTTGCCGGGACCGTGCGTGTCTTCGCCGTGCGGGACGGCTGCCGGGATCGAACCCGGAGGCGCCGGCCCGCCCGCCGCACCGGCCATCGCCATGCCCTTCATGCCGTGGTCCATGCCCTTCATGTCGTCCATGCCGTGGTCCATGCCCTTCATGTCGTCCATGCCCTTCATGCCGTCCATGCCCTTCATGCCGTCCATGCCCTTCATGCCGTCCATGCCGTCCATGCCCATGTCGGCCATAGAGCGGGTGGGGCGCTCGCGACGTGCGGGGATCGGCGCGCTCATGCCTTCCCGGGGCGC
>JALSSK010000528.1 GCA_026984335.1 Rhodothermales bacterium | reverse complement strand
TGAGAGACGCCGAAACCGACATCGGTGATGAGCACTTCCGAAGAGCGTTTCGTCCGTTTGACACGCACTTCGTAGTCCTTGCGGTTTTCGGCAATAGGCTGAAGGCTAAAACTGTAAATCAAGCCAAGTTCGCGCAGGCATTCCGCGACGCGCTCTTCCACAGTCTTTTTTCTCTTCCGGTATCCCCGTGAGATTTTGGTCCCCCGCGCGCGTGAAGCCAGAAGGGCCGGCACGGCCAGTTCTCCCCGTTGACCGACGTCCTGCGGCTGTTCCCCGGCCCATACGTAGCTGCGCTGGGGGTATTCACGCAGCGGCCCCAGATAGTAGAGATGCTTGAACAGTTCCTCGAAAGCAAACACCAGTTCCGATAGAAAACCTGCATTCTGGTAGTAGGCATTCACCTGATCCGGGAATGCGTACGACTTTACGGGCCGTGGGAGCGGCCAATTGCGCCCGGGGGTTCGCTTGAGATGATACCCATCAAAAACGAGATCGTACTTTTCTTTCTCTTTTGACTTGCCGGTTCTTTTGCGCATCCCGAATCGATACGCATCGAATCGGTACTCGAATTGCTCTACCCGGATATCGTCGACAGAGCCTTTGATCAGCATACTGAAATCCAGGTGTCTGATGTCAAATAGCGTTTCTCGGGCTTTCTCCGGATTTTCGATGCGCAGTGGTTTGGGAAGCTGCCATGCAAGTTCAAAGGATATGCTTCCGGGTTGTTCATGGTCATAGACGAGGTCATAGAAAGTGCCCAGGTCCACGTACGTGCGATGATCGCCGGTGTGCAGGACACGTGATCGATCCGTGGATTCGACGGTCTGCTTCATCATGAGCAGAAGTTGAAGCAAACTGGTTTTGCCGGAGCTGTTCGTGCCGAAAAAAGCGGTAAGCGGAGCCAGTCGAAACCCGGGCAGATTATCCCAGGATTTGAAATGCTGTGCGCTGATTTGCGTGATCATGGCTCTGGATACGACGCTTTCAGGTGGCGGAGGCTGTGGTTAGAAGGTGCAAGGTTATACATTGTTTCCTTGTCACAGCGCCTCACGCCTTCGACGGCAGGCGGGTGATGCGCACGAGGTCGATGCGGTTGGCCGTCGCCTGCACGACGGTGAAGCGGTAGCCGTCGAACTCGAACTCGTCGTTCGGCTTGGGGATGGAGCCGGTGTGTTCGAGGAGGTAGCCCGCCACGGTCTCGTAGTCGCCGTCGGAGAGCCGGATGCCGAAGCGGTCCTCGAGAGCGTCGATCTCGACGCGGCCGCTGACGAGGTACGTGTCGTCGCTGACCTGCCGGAGGATCTCGTCCTCGGTGTCGAACTCGTCCTGGATGTCGCCGAAGAGCTCTTCGAGCAGGTCCTCGATGGTGACCAGCCCCGCCGTGCCGCCGTACTCGTCGATGACGATGGCGATGGAGGTGTTCGTGGCGAGGAACTCGCGGAGGAGGTCTTTCGAGAGCTTCGTCTCGGGGACGAAGTACGCCGGGCGCATCATCTCGGCGAGCGATTCCGGTTCGTCGAAGAGGTCATAGGCGAAGGCGATGCCGACGATGTTGTCGATGTTCTCGCGGTAGACGGGCAGTTTCGAGTGGCCGGACTCGATGAACCGTTGCCGGAGCGCTTCGAGCGTGGTGTGCTCCTCCACGGCCACGATCTCCGTGCGCGGCACCATCGACTCCTTGACGCGGATGGTGCTCAGGGCGAAGACGTTCGAGAGCAACTCGCTTTCCTCCTCGTCGAGGTCGAGTTCGCCGCTCTGTTTGCTCTCCTCGATCATCAGCTCGAAGTCGCGGCGCATGAACTGGGTGAAGGTGTCGGCGTCGGCTCCGAAGAGGCGGATGAGCGCCGTGGCGGCCCACCCGGCGAGCTTGATGAGCGGGAGCAGCAGCGCGTACGTGATGCGGAGCGGCACGGCCATGAGGAAGACGGCGCGGTTGGCGAACTCGCGCATGATCGTCTTGGGCACGATCTCGCCGAAGAGGAGCACGATGGCCGACGCGACGATGGTCTGCGTGGCAAGGACGAGGACTTCGGCGGTGGCGGGGCTCAGGCTCTGTTCGAAGAAATGCCGGAGCGGCGGTTCGAGGTAGAACGCCATCAGCGTCGAGTAGACGACGAGCGCCAGGTTGTTGCCCACGAGTGTCGTCGTGAGGAGGTCGGAGGGGTTCTGGAGGAACCGCTGGACGATGGGGGCCGCGCGCCCGCCTCGCCGCGCGAAGACCTCCACGCGCAGCCGGTTGGCGGTCACGAAGGCGATCTCCGAGCCGGAGAAGAACGCGCTCAGGCCGAGCATCAGAAGGATGAGAAAAAGCTCCATGTCAGAGGTTTCGAGGGCCGCTTCCAGAGGCGCGCGATGCGGGGATGGCGGGGGGACCGTGCGTCAACGCCCCTTGAATGCGGCTTTCCTTCGTTCGAGAAAGGCGGCTACGCCCTCTTTGAAGTCTTCCGTGGCGCAGGCCTGGCCGAAGAGCGCCGCCTCGTGGGCCAGCCCGTGCGGGAGGTCGAGTTCACTGGCCCGGATGGCTTCGAGCGAGAGCGCCACGGCCACCGGAGCCTTCTTCGCGATGGTCGCGGCCAGGCCCTTTGCGGCGTCGAGGAGCTCTTCGGCGGGCACGACGCGGTTGACCAGACCGATGGCGTGGGCGCGCCGGGCGTCGATGGGCGCGCCGGTGAGGATCATCTCCGTGGCGAGGCCGCGCCCGACGAGCCGGGGCAGGCGTTGCGTGCCGCCGTAGCCGGGGATGAGGCCGAGGTCGACCTCCGGCTGCCCGAAGCGGGCGTTCTCGGCAGCCACGCGCAGGTGGCACGCCATCGCCAGCTCGCACCCGCCGCCGAGCGCATAGCCGTTGACGGCGGCCACCACGGGCCGGGGCATCGCCTCGATCCGGTTGAAGACGGCCTGTCCGCGCAGCGCCATCCGGCGGCCCGAGACGGCGTCGAGGTCGGGGAAGCGGGAGATGTCCGCCCCGGCGACGAAGCTCTTCGGCCCGGCGCCGGTGAGCACCACCCCGCGCACGGCGTCGTCCGCCGCCATCGCCGCGAAACACCGGTCGAGCTCGTCGATGACGGTCGCGTTGAGCGCGTTGAGCTTGTCCGGGCGGTTGATCGTGACGAGGGCGATGCCGTCGTCGTCGCGCTCATAGAGCAGGGTTTCAAACGTCATGTTTCGATGAGCATGGGTGGGGAGAAATCGGTCAAAACAAGCAAACCGGCGCACGGCATCCGCCCGCTTCCGGCGTCGCGGGTCAGTTCTTCAGGCGCGACTTTTCCGCATCCGAGGCGCTTTTCTGCGTGGGATCCTCGAACGTGTCGAGGTCGCTGAGCAGGTCGGCGGGGCGGGCGAAGACTTGCTCGATCTCTTCGACGGAGGCTTCGGTCTCCTCGACCTCGGAGAGCAGCGTGTCGAGCTGGAAGGTGATCTCCTCGGGGTTGCGCAGCGTCAGCGACTGCTCGTGGATGTACTTGATCACGTCCTCGATGGTCTCCAGCTGCGCTTCGATGATCTCGAGGTTTTCCTGTCCTTTCTTGAAGCGTTCGAGCCGCTGTTCGAGGATGCGCATGCGGCGTTTTTTGATGGCCTTCACGCGCGGCGAATCGTCTTCCATGTCTTCGCGCAGATCCTCGATGGCGCGCACCACCTCGAGCTCGGTTTTGTTGCGGGAAGAATACTCGTACCGTTCCTTCTGATAGAGGAGGTTCAGGTACGAATCGAGCAGTCCGTTAATTTTTTTGAGGTGGCTGTCGAGCATGCCCTGCGAGGCATAGCTGAGCTTGCGATAGTTGGCGGCGATGTCTTTCTGGAGCTTCCGGAGCCGGGCATACCGCCGCTGGCTGATCTTGGTCAGATGCTGGAAGATCTCCTTTTGCGAGGGCGGCTTGGCGAACTCGGCGGCGCGTTGCGATTTGACGGCGCGTCGGAAACGCTCCTGGCGCGGCATGATGCCGAGGTAGAGCAGCTCGCCGGCGGCGGCGAAGAGCAGGAGGGTGTCGAAGAGCCAGTCCGGGCTTCCCGAAAAGAGGCTGATCGTGAAGGCGAGCAACATCGAGACGATGAGGAACGTCAGGTTCCACGGATGCAGAAAGGCTTCCTTGGTATAATTGATCTCGGCTTCGTTCATGCGCTCCTGAACAACGGCTGTGGGCGAAGCGGTCGCCGGACCGGGGGAGGCCGCCGCGTGCGATACGGCGGGCCGTGCCCCTAAGGTTTCATCCGCCCGATGGTTTTCTCCGGAAGTCCTTGCGGCGGCGCGGGGGCGTCGGACGCCGGCTTTTCGGGCGCTTCCGCCGGAGACGGTTTCGGGCGCCGGGCGGGAGGGTCCGGCGCAGCCTCGGGCGATCCCACCTCTAGTTTTATCCGGCGGATGAGTTCCCGCGCCCGCGCCTTTTGAAGGTCTTCCTCCAGAGCGGCGCGGGCCTCGGCTTCGGTCACGGCCTGCTCCGCTTCGAGCGCCATCTCCAGGCGCGCCTCGCTCAGGGCCGTCTCCATCGCCAGCTGCTCCATCATCTCCTCGTGCGTGTCGAGCACCCGCTCGCGCCCGCCGGTGATGTTCTCCAGCGCCTGGTTGAGCTTCTTCTGTCGTTCGAGGCGGCGCACGGTCCGCTTGAGCGCCTTGAGTTTGCGCAGGTGCTCTTTCTCGGCCTCCTTGATCCGTTGATACGCTTCCGGCGTCATGGGCTTTCAGGCTGGGGGTCGCGGGTTTCGGGCGGCGGCGCGCCTCGGATCGCAGCCTCGCGCCTCGAAACCGGCGATCCGGTTCATTCGGTCTGTGAACGCTGTTTGCCGATGGTCTTCGCGCCCCGCTCGGCCTGCTCTTCCGGCGCCTCGAGGCGGGGTTCGACTTCGGCGCCCTCGTCGGTCACGCCCATTTCGAGCTTGAACTGCTTGACGAGCTCCTGGGCGCGGATCTGCTGGGCGTCTTCCTCGATGCGCATCGCGTCGGTGTCGATGGAGTCGAGGGCCATCTCCATGCGGGCCTCCTGCCGGGCCGTCTCCTCGTTGAGGCGGTTGAGCATTTCGTCGTGCGTCGCATCGACGCCGGCGACCTCGAACTGTTCGAGCGTGTCGGCAATCTTGGACTGCCACTTGGCGCGTTCGTGGGCGCGCAGGGCGTCCTTGGCTTCCTGAATCTTGCGCTCCTTCTCACGCATGAAGGCCTTCTTGACCTGCAACGCCTTGTCGTACGCCGCCGAGGCATACTTGAGCTGCTCGCTCGTTCGGCTGAGCGCCTCGCGCACGCTCTCCAGCCGCACGGCATACTGCTCGGCGATGTCGTCGCGGCCCGCCTGGATGCCGGCTTTGACCTTCGCCGTCAGGTCCTTGATCTCACGCTCATACCGCCGCACCTCTTTCTGCAGCAGCATCACGTTGGCCTTCACCGTCGCGATGTTCTCGTTCATCTTCGGGACCTGATCGTTCAGCTCCCGAATGTTTTGTTCCAGAATCAGGCGCGGGTCTTCGAGGGCGGAAATGGCGCCGCCGAAGATGGATTTGATCCAGCGCGAAAAACGTGACCAGAGTGACATAGTCCGAAGGGGTTAGGGTTTGGGAGGCTGGGACGTAGGGGGATGGCGCCCGGCTCAAATATAGCAAACCTTCGACGCTGTCGGGTCGGCATGGGCCGGGAAGTTTTGTTTTTTTCGAGAGATAACGGTCTCGGGTGTAACGATGTGGGCCGTTCAAGGGTTCATCCACCGCCCCTCGGCATAGTGATCGAGCAGGCGGGAGGTGGTCTCGGGCGGCGCTTCGCTGAAGGTGAAGGCCCGCGCGACGGCGTCCCGGAAGGCCGGGATCTGTCCGGTCTTTCGGGTATGAAGGCGGGCCAGCACCTCGCCGGGCTTTACGGGGTCGCCGGGCTTTTTGTTGAGGGTGATGCCGGCGGTGGGATCCACGGGGTCTTCTTTGCGGCGGCGTCCGGCGCCCATGGCCACGGCGGTCCAGCCGAGCGCGAGCGCGTCGAGGTCGGCCACGAAGCCCGTCGCGTCGTCGGGGGCGCGCACCTCGGCTACGGGT
>JALSSK010000527.1 GCA_026984335.1 Rhodothermales bacterium | reverse complement strand
GGTAATGCCTCCGACGAGATAGGGCGCAAGCAGGATGGGGTTCGGATCGGCCCACCCCGCCTGAAGGTCCACCACTCTCCGAATCATGGGCGAGAGAAACCACACCCACCACGTGAAACCGATGTAGAGCACGGGGAACGCGCGATAGAGCATCACCCCGATCAGAAACGTCGCCGCCGGATAGAACAGCCGCATGTACGCGATCGTCCCCCCCCACCACATCATGAGGAAGAGCCCCGCCACGAAGAGCACGGAGGCGCTCACGATGAACGTCGTGCTCGGATCGGCGCGCTGCGGCTGTTCGAGGAGATACGTGGAGTCGATCATGCTCGGAAAGATACCGGAAACGGAGGCGGGGACAAAAGGTGTCGCTATGGATTCTTGATCGGGAGATCCTCCCCCGCATCGACGGCCCGAAGATGATTCATGAAGGTCTCGGCGAGCACGGGCCAGTCGCAATGATTCAGGTACAACGTCCGTGCCGCCTTTGCGATCCGTGCGCGGCGTTTCGGATCGTGGACGAGCGTTCGGACGGCCGCGACGAAGGCGGCGGCGTCGCCCTCCGGAGCGAGCAGGAACGCCGCTCCGTTGGCGGCATGGAGGAAGGCGTCGGTGTGCCGGCCGTGCGTGGAGACGGAGGCCACGCCGTGCTGCACGGCGGCCAGGAAGGAGCCGCGCCGGGCCGAGACCCCGTTCCGGAACGGCGAGAGGTAGACGTCCATCGCAGCGAGATGGCGGGAGACCTCCGGCCCCGGCAACCGTCCCGCGTCGAGGAAGGGGACGTCCGGCATCGCAGCGCGCACGGCCGCTCCGTCCGGTCCGACGTAGAGCACCTGCACCGGCGCGCCCGCCCGCCGCTCCGCCGCCGCCGCCTCGCCGATGAGCGGGAGGAGCCGCGTCGGATGCGCCGTGCCGAAGATGCCGAGCACACACGCCTCGTCGCGAATCGCCAGCCGCGCCCGCGCCCCGGCATACGCCTGCCCGACGTACGGAATGTTCGACCCCACCGGCACCGGCGCCACGCGCGCGCGGGGGAAGCGGCGTCGGAAGCCCTCTGCCCAGTAGTCGATCGCCGGAAAGAGGGCGTCCGCCTGCCGGGCGAGCCCCGCCAGCAACGCGAACTGCCACGAGGACATGAGCATGAGCCGCCAGTTCAACCACGGCGGCGCGACCTCGTGCACGATCAACCCGAAACGCATCGACGGGCGCGCCCGCCGAAGGTCCCGGATGACGCCGGGCAGATACGGGTTGAACCCCCACTTCCCATAGCTGAACGGGTTGTATTGAAGCAACAGCCAGTCCGCCGTCCCCGAGGCCGCCGCCTCGACGAGCCGCCGCACGCCCTTCGGCTCGCCGACCGAGAACGCCGAAGCCCGTACCTCGACGCCCGGGATCGGCTCCGGGTCGGCGTCGGCGGTCCACACACGCACCTCCGCGTGCGCCGCAAGGGCCGAAGCCAGCAGCGCCGTGTGCTCGCCGATGGCGTTCGGCGTGGGCGGCAGAGCCGTATAGACGAGGTCGATGGTCAAAGGCATGGCGCGTTATCGCGTTGAACGTTATCGCGTTGAACGTTATCGCGTTGAACGTTATCGCGTTGAACGTTTGGGGATGAAAACCACAAACGTTCAAACGTTTTAACGCACAAACGCCCTAACGTATTAAACATACCCGTACAACTTCAGCGTATCTCCGGCGAGGCGTTCGGCCGCTTCGATCTCGGCGCGGTCCCTTTTCTTGTATTTCCCGATAGACTTCGTATGGGCCCCTTCCAGACGTTTGCGCGTTTTCGTCCCGAACGTCATGCCGAAATGTTCGGCCACCCGTTCCCCGTGCGTCAGAGGATCGCGCATGAGGTCCTCGTAGCGGAGCAAAAGTACGCGACCGCTCTCGACCACCTCCGGGCGGGAGAAGAAGGCATGACAGCGCTCCACCATCGCTTTCCACATCCATATGGCCCGCACGTACGGCGAAGCGGCCAAAAACGAATCTTCCCCCCCTTCCTCCACCCACCACGGCACGTACCGGTGATCGACCTTCCGACCCATCCGCATCTCCGTGCTTCGCAGGTCGGTCAGCTTCTCGTCCGTGAGCACGTCGTAGCTTCGCACGAGCGAGTTGGCGCAGTCGCGCCCGTCCCGGTAGATGTGGACGATGGGCGCTTCCGGAAGCGCCTCGTACACGAAGTCGGGGCAAAAACTGAGAAAGGGTTCCTTATAGATCAGCCGTTCGAGCGACCGTTTTCCCCGGGAGGCGCGCGCCAGGTCGCCGAGCGTCGTCGGGGCCTTGAACCATTTCTGAAGCGCCGCCGCCCGGGAGTGAAACCATCCGGAGTCGAGATACCGCACGAGGGAGCGCTCGAACTCGGTGACCATCGCGCGGCGCACCTCCTCCGGGAGCGGGTGGTTGACGATCTGACACAGGCCGGCGGGCCATATGATGCCCGTCACGCTCTCCGTGCCCGGGACGGTGTCGAGGACGCCCATGAGGAACGTGGTTCCCGAACGGGGACAGCCGAGGACGATGCCGGTTTCCACCATGAATCCGTTACTTTTTGAAGATGATCGTAGCCCCAAACGGGGCGTGCGGAGTCGCTCACGCGCGAGCGGCGCTCATGGAGCGGGCTTCGCGAAGGCGCGTTGCTTTTCGAGCGCCTTCATGTACGCCTCATGCGTCTCGGCGGCGATGCGATCCCACGTGAAGCGGCGCGCCCGTTCTCGGGCCCACACCCTCGCCCCGGCGAGCCGCTCCCGATCCAGAAGGAGCGCGGCGAGGCGGTCGCTCATGGCGCGGGTGTCTTTCGGCGGCACGAGGTATTCGGCGTCGAGCATCTCCGGCGCGCCCGGCAGGTCATACGCGACGACCGGCACCGCAGCGGCGAGCATCTCGAGCACGCCGAGCGGGAAACCCTCGGCATACGAGGGGAAGACCCCCACGGCGCACGTCCTCAGAAGGTCCGGCAAGGTCTCCGGCGCGTACGAGGGGATGACCTCGATGCGCGGGCGGAGCTCCGGCGCAAAATGGGCGAGCACCTCCCCCTCCGTCCGGAACATGCCGCGTGTGCCGAGGAGCCGAAAGCGCGCGCCGGGTACGGCGTCGGTCACGCGCCGCACGACGTCCGGCAGGTCGGCGGAGCCTTTCCTCGGGCCAAACATGCCGATGAACGCCACCACCGGATCGGGCGGAGGCGCCGCGGGCACGCGCTCGAAGGCGGGCCGCCGCGCCTCGCTCATGCCGTTCGGGAAGACGAGGATCTTTTCCGGATCGACGCCGCGCCGGGCAAGGTCGCGGCGGGCGTGACGGTTGAGCACCGAGACGAGGTCCGCCTCGCGGAACGTGGCGTCGAGGGCGGAAAGCGCGCGCCATTTCCGGAAGCGATCCACCTGATGTTTGAGCAGGCGCAGCCCCCCGCGCACGTCCGTGACCGGCGGCAGCGGGCTGAAGACATAATGATGAAGCAGAAGCTGCGCGCGAGCCACGAAGAGAACCCGGTCGCTGAAATCGGAGCGTTTGAGGTTGAGGTATTTGTAATCGAAGTCGACGACGTCGTATTCGCCCGCGTGCTTTTCGAGGTAGGCCTGCAGCTTCGCCGGGCCGTCGCGGCGGTCCGCGCCGAGTTCGGGCGGCCCCATGAGCGTGGGCGTCCACCCGAGCTTCTCCATGGCCGAGGAAAGCTCCATGAGCATTTTTGCGGCCCCGAGCTTCGGGTCGAGCGCGCACGGGCTGAAAAAGAAGATCTTCATGCGTCGAAAAGGGGGTTCGGCGAAAAGGGAGCGTCTCGGGGCGCCTCCGGTCTCATCGCCAGTCCGGATCGGTTTCGTAGCCGAGCTTGAGCACGAGGTCGTTGTACCGTTCCTTGAAACGGTCGATATGCGCCTCGGTGAAGTGGTTCCGCCAGTCGCCCGGCCGTCCTTTCCGGTAATGGCTTTTCACGTTCTCCTGTCCCGGTTTCCGCCCGCCCGACATCCGCCTGAAGCTTTTGCGTTCGAGGATGGGCCGAAGCCGATCCTTGGGCAGGCGCGTCATGGGAAAGCGAAAGGGCGACATCGGCAGGTGAAACGGCGTAAAGCGACGCCCGCGCCGGTTGAGAATGTTCAGCCGCATGGTCAGGGATTGAAGCGGAGTCGCGTCGGCGTCGGCGAGGAGACCGAGGAAGGTATAGATCCGGCGGAAAGCGGCCTCGGGGTCCGCCGAGATCTCCTCCATCTTCATCTCGAGCACGTTCGGCATCTCGTAGTCCCACCGGTTCATCGGATCGAGAAACTGGCGGCTGAATTCCATTTCGAGCATCAGCCCCTCCTCCTTCGAGACCGCCCGGAGCCGCTTGCGATGCGCGACGAGTTCGGGCCACCCGTCGGTGGGATGGGTGTTCCGATGGGAGAAATAGCCGGAGACGATCACGTCCCGAGGGTCGCGCACGACGTGGAAGCCGCGAAAGTCCGGGAGGTCGCCGATGTGGTCCCGGTCGGCGTTCGTGTACGCGAGCAGGTCGGGGCGTTCCGCCGCCACGTACCGCCCGAGCGAACCCTTCCGCGCAAAGTCGATGGGGCGATGGACGATGTGGAAGCGCCACCCGAGGTTGAAGCACGTCTCCCGAAGGATGCCGTCGATCCATCCCGTGGCGCACTTGTGGTGGCCGAAAAAAACGTACAGGGGCCGCCCGCCGGCGGTGGCGGCGTCCGTGCGTTCCTTCGTCATCGTTTGCGTCATGAGCGTGTGGAATAATCAATGAGGGGATGGGTGGATCGGGAAGCCGGGCGAACCGTTCAGCGGGCATGCATGAGATGGCGCAAGCGTTCGAAGAGCGCATCCACGTCCCCGGTGGGCACGATGAAGCCGTTCTCTCCTTCGCGCACGAGCTCTTTCATACCCGTGTCCTCGGTGACGATCACCGGGACGCCGCACGCCAGCGCCTCGGCGGGGGCGTACGCAAAGCCGTCCTCGTACGTCGGATGGGCGCATACGTCGGCGCGCCGGTAGTGCGGCAGCGGGTCGCCCGGCGCCACACGGATGCGCGGGTCGCGGGCCATCCGGCCTTCGAGATACCGCCGCATCGCCCGCGACGTCCAGTGCCCGACGAGCGTCAGTTCCGCCGCCCCTTCGAGCCGCCCGAACGCCTCGACGAGCACCGGAACGCCCTTTGGAACGGTCAGGCTCCCGGCATAGACCACGCGGAAGACGCCGTCCGTCGGACGTGAGGGGGGCGGCTGATAGCGCGGCAACGGCTTGAGCCGGAAGCGCCGGAGCTTTTCCGCCGGGACCCCCGCCTCCTCGAACGACGCCCACGTATAGGCCGAGTTGACGAAAATCATGTCGGCCATCTCGTATTCGAGAAGGGCCTTTCGGATCTGCGCGCCGTTGAGCCAACTCCGCTCCATGCCCCACTGCCGAAACGCCCGGTCGTGCAGCCGCCGCACCTTCTCGACGTGACTGTTGCCCACGTGCACCCCGAGGCGTTCGAAGCCGAGCGCACGGGCGCGCCGAAAGCTCCGGAGCGATTTTCCGATGAAGCCGACAAAGGTCTCCGTCGGCGCGTCGAGGCGGGCGGCGACGGCGCGGTCGAAGAGGTCGCCGATGACGTAGTTCTTCCATCCTCGGAGCACCCGGAGCGGCGTCGCCCGGATGAGCGGGCGCGCGTACGGCATCGCCACCACCGAGCCGAGCGCTTCGTCGCCCGGCTTCACGCCGATGCTGAAGTATCGCGCCAGGCGCCCGGCCTCGCGTTCCTCTTCGACGATCTGCGCGAAGTGTTGTCCCAGCCCGCCTTTGCCGTAGGGCGCACGGCACGAGAGTGTGGTCATGTTCAACGTCCGTATCGAGAATCCGCAATCCGGCGGGCGCGCCGCCTCATACGGTCACCTGTTCTTCTTCGTACCCCCAGAGCGTCAGGAGGTCGCGTCCGAGCATCGCGCCGATCTTCTCGACCTCCGCCCGGTATTCGCGTTTGAGCCGCCGGACGAACGCCGGGTCGAGCCCTTCCTTCGGCTTGAAGACGACCTTGTCGTACACGGCA
>JALSSK010000526.1 GCA_026984335.1 Rhodothermales bacterium | reverse complement strand
CATCTCGGCCACACGGGTCTTCGTCTTGACGAAGCTGTCCGGGTTGAGCGACATCGCGTCGATGCCGGCTTCGACGAGGAAGGCGGCGAAGTCGGGATAGTCGCTCGGCGCCTGCCCGCAGATGCCCACGTGACGGCCCACCACGTGCGCCCGCCGGATCACGTCGGCGATGAGGCGTTTGACGGCCTCGTTCCGCTCATCGAAGAGGTAGGCGAGGCGGTCGGAGTCGCGGTCGATGCCGAGCGTGAGCTGCGTCAGGTCGTTCGAGCCGATGGAGAAGCCGTCCACGTGCCGGGCGAACTCCTCGGCGAGCACCACGTTCGACGGGATCTCGCACATGAGGTACACCTCGAGGCCGTTCTTGCCGCGTTCGAGGCCGTTCTCCGCCATCACGGCGAGCACGCGCTCGGCCTCCCACGGCGTGCGGCAGAAGGGGATCATGACGGAGAGGTTCGTCAGGCCCATCTCCTCCCGCGCCTTCCGGATCGCCCGGCACTCGAGCGCGAAGCCGTCCTTGTAGTCATCACTGTAATACCGGGACGCGCCGCGCCATCCGATCATCGGGTTCTCCTCGACCGGCTCGAAGGCCCGCCCGCCGATGAGGTTGGCGTACTCGTTCGTCTTGAAGTCGCTCATGCGGACGATGACGCGGTTCGGATACTGCGACGCCGCGATCTTGGCGATGCCGCGCGCGAGGCGGTCGACGAAGTAGGCGCTCTTGTCCCGATAGCCCCGCGTCAGTTCGAGGATGCGGCGGCGGTCCTCCTCGTCCTCGACGCGGTCGAAGCGGAGCAGCGCCATCGGGTGGATCTTGATGTGGTTCGTGATGATGAACTCCATGCGCGCCAGCCCGATGCCGTCGGCGTGGAGCACCCACCACTTGAGCGCCGCGTCCGGCTCGGCGAGGTTGAGCATGATCTTCGTCCGGGTCTGCGGCAGCTTCTCCGGGTCGATCTCCTGCACCTCATAGTCGAGAAGGCCGTCGTACACGTAGCCTTCTTCCCCTTCGGCGCATGAGACGGTCACCTCCTGCCCGTCCCGGAGCACCTCCGTGGCGATGCCCGTTCCGACGACCGCCGGGATGCCGAGCTCGCGGCTGACGATGGCGGCGTGGCACGTCCTGCCGCCATGGTCGGTGACGATGGCCGCCACCTTCTTCATCGCCGGCACCCAGTCCGGGTCCGTCATCTCGGTGACGAGGATCGCGCCGGGCTCGACGCGGTCGAGTTCATCGACGGAGAGCACCTTGACCACCTTGCCCGTGGCGATGGCCGAGCCGATGCTCCGTCCCGTGAGCAGCCGCTTGCCCTTCTGCTTGAGCCGGTACACCTTCAACGCCCCGGGTTTCCGCTGCGACTGCACGGTCTCCGGGCGGGCCTGCACGATGAAGAGATCGCCCGTCTCGCCGTCCTTCGCCCACTCGATGTCCATGGGTTTGCCGTAGTGCGCCTCGATGAGCACGGCCCACCGCGCCAGTTCGAGGATCTCGTCGTCGGTCAGGACGAAGCGGATGCGCTGCCGCTCGGGCGTGGGCACGTTGACCGTGTGGCCCTTGTTCGCATAGATCATCTTGAGGGCCTTTTCGCCCGTCTTCTTCTGGATGATGGGGCGATAGCCGTTCTTGCCGAGGAGCGGTTTGAAGACCATGTACTGATCCGGGTCGACCGCCCCCTTGACGACGTTCTCGCCGAGCCCCCACGCGGCATTGATGAGCGCCACGTCCCGGAAGCCCGTCTCGGTGTCGAGGGTGAACATGACGCCCGAGCCGGCCTTGTCCGAGCGCACCATTTTTTGCACGCCGATGGAGAGCGCCACCTCCATGTGGTCGAAGCCCTGCTCTTCGCGGTAGACGATGGCGCGATCGGTGAAGAGCGAGGCATAGCACTTCCGGCAGGCGAGGAGGAGGTCGTCTTCGCCGCGCACGTTGAGGTAGGTCTCCTGTTGCCCGGCGAAGCTGGCCTGCGCCAGGTCCTCGGCGGTGGCGCTGCTGCGCACGGCCACGTCCACGAGGCGGCGGTGATAGCGTTTGCCGAGGTCACGGTAGCCCTCCCGGATCGCCCCGGCGAGGTCGTCCGGCAAGGGCGCGTGCACGATCAGCTCGCGGATGGCGCTCCCGGTCTCTTCGAGCGTGGCCTCGCCCCGGCTCCGCCTCTCGAGCAGCGCGCGGATCTTGTCGTCGAGCCCGTTCTCGGTGATGAAATGCCGGTACGCGTCGGCCGTTGTGGCGAAGCCCTGCGGCACGCGGATGCCCTTCGGCGCAAGCGCGCGCGTCATCTCGCCGAGCGAGGCGTTCTTCCCGCCCACCACGGGCACATCGTCGATGCCGACCTCTTCAAACCAGCGGATCCATGGAGACTTTTTCATGACCGTATCCCTCTGTTATGCGTGTTCGCGGGTGATCTTTTTTCGGGAGATCGTTCGCCGGATGCGCGTCTCGTGATGTGTCTTCCGCAAGGTTGGCCCTCCGGCGCACGGCCTCCCGCATACATGCGTTGGATATTATACCCCCCGGCCCGGGCAGAGGTCTCCCTCCTTACCCGGCAGACCCTGTGGTCAGAATGCGCCGACGACGCGTAGGGGATTCCCCGACGCGGGAGAGACGGCCCCGGCAATGCCTTCCCTTTTCAGGCGGAGACGCCGTACCTTGAGGGCCGATCGACGCACCCGCTCACCCTCATCTTTCCGCACGTCCCTTGCGCTACGGCCTCGCTCTCGTCTGCCTCTTGCTGCTCCCCTCCCTCAGTCCGGCCCAGACCGCGCCCCCGCTCTTCGAGACCCGCGCCGTGTGGTTCGCCACGGTGCTCGGCGACGGCGGCTGGCCCGCGAGCACGATCGACACGCCCGACCGGCAGGCCGAGGACCTCCGCGACCGCATCGCCGACGCGGGGTCGCGCGGGATGAACACCTTCGTCTTTCAGGCCGTCGCCCGGGGGGATGCGATGTACCCGAGCGAGCGGCTCCCGTGGTCGGCCCGGCTGCGCGGGCCGGGCCTCGATCCGGGCTACGACCCCCTCGCCGTCGCCATCGAGGAGGCGCACGCGCGCGGCATGGAGCTCCACGTGTGGATCAACGTCTTCCGCGTCGGCGACACCACCACGGAAGGGCTCTTCGCGGGCGTGACCGACCCGCCCCACGTGCTCACGGCCCATCCCGAATGGGTGCAAACCGTGGACGGCAACCCGTGGATCGACCCCTCCTCCCCCGAGGCCCGCGCCTGGCTCGTCGACAACGTCCTGGAGATCGTCGAGCACTACGACCTCGACGCCGTCCACTTCGACTTCATCCGCTACCCCTCGGGCGGCCTCCCCAACGACGGCGTCAACTTCCAGTTCGACGACCGGGGCTTCGAGGACATCGACGACTGGCGGCGGGACAACGTGACGCAGTTCGTCCGCGACGTGTACGCGCGCATCCTCGACGCAAAACCGTGGGTGAAGGTCGGCTCCGCGCCCATCGGCAACTATGAGAACTTCCCCGGCGCGTGGCCCGCGCTGTGGGCCTTCAGCGACGTCTTTCAGGAGAGCCGCCGGTGGCTCGCCGAGGGCATCCACGACTACCTCGCGCCCCAGCTCTATTTCACCCTCGGACGCACGCCCGAGCCCGGCAACTCGTTCGACTCGCCGGACTTCGCCTTCCTGGCCCGCGACTGGGTCGACCACGCGGGCGGGCGGCCCGTCTTCACCGGCATCGGCGCCTTCAAGGACAACGTCCGCCCGGAGATCCTCGCGCAGATCGACACGAGCCGAGCGGCGGGCGCACAGGGGCAGGTCTATTTCCGCTTCGACGACCTCCTCGCGCTCGACTTCGGCGACCGGTACGAGCATCCCGCGCTCCCCGCGCCGATGACCCACCGCTTCGAGGCCGCCGCCCCGAGCCCCCCCGTCCTCGCGGAGATCGGTCCGTCCTTTCGCCTCGACTGGGCCCCGTCGACCGGCGCCGCCACGGACCCGGTCCGCGCCTACGTCGTCTTCTCACGCAGCGGCGAGCCGCCCGAACTGCGTCCCGAAGACCTCATCGACGTCGTCGACGCCGCGACCACGAGCTGGTCGGGCATCATCTATGACACCTCGCCGCAACCGCCCGACTACTACCGCGTGGCCGCCGTGAGCCGCCTCGGCATCCTCTCCGAGCCGAGTGAGGCCGTGAACACGAGCGCGCTCGTGGTGAGCGCCGAAGACGAAACGACGCCGGGCCCGATTCGCCTCGAAAGGCCGTATCCGAACCCGGCGTCGTCGTTCGTCAACGTCGCCTTCGTGATGGACCGCGCCGCACCGGTGCGATGGACCGTGACCGACCTGCTCGGCCGCCGCGTGCTCGCGCGGGAGGCCGGCTTCCTGAGCGCCGGCGCCCACCGCGACCGCCTCGACCTCGGCGGCCTCGCGAGCGGCGTCTACCTGCTCACGCTCGAAGCCGACGGGCGTCGGGTCTCGCGGCGCGTGGTGATCGCGCGGTGAAGCGGACGGTTATTTCAACGCGCCCGTGTAGATGTAGTCGTTGTCTTTCTTCGCGCCGTGGCAGTTCTGGCATCCGGCGAGACGGCCCTCCATCGCCATGCCGTTCGGGCCGTCGAAAGGCGTGCCGTCCGGGTGGAGCTTCGTGAAGAACCAGTTGTTGTGATCGGGATTGTACCCGGCCACCTTGTACATCACCGTGACGGCGGCCAGCGTGCTGTCGGGCATGTAGTTCTCCTTCACGATGACCGCGCCGTCGGGCATCTCGCCGGCCTTGTTCATGAGCGCATCATAGGCGGCGCTGTTCAGGTACGTGGTGAGCAGCATACCGTGCGGCTCCCGTCCCGTATACAGCTTGCCTTTCTCCGGCCAGAGTTGCCAGTGGTCCTGATATTCGGCCTCCTGCAGGAAGGCCCACACCGACGCGGCGGTCGTGTCCGGCCGAGCCATGGCGGTCTCTTCCATGTGCGTCTCCTCCATCTCCTCGGACTCGCCGGTCTCGGCCTTTTCTCCGCCGCAGGCCGCCAGAAAGAGCATACCGGCAAGGAGAGGGAAAACGAGCAGACGGGCGTTCAGCATTGCGGTGGGTTTCATCGGGTTCCTCGTGTTGTTGGATGAACAAAACACCTCGATCGGCAGGCGCGCGGCCGGCAACCAATCATCCCTGACCTTAACGACTTCTTAACTTAGATGCAACCATTTTTGCCCCGACGACGCTTTCTCCTATTGCTTTCTCCCTGACCGCGCCGGGCGTTACCTTCTCCGTTCCGTATCTTTTTCGCCCCCCTTTTCTTTATATTATTTTATGAAGTCCTCCCCCTTCACCATCGCACGGTAAGCCCATGAACCTCCTCAAAACCACCCTCCGTATTTTTCTCGGTCTCGTCCTCATCGTCGCCATCCTCGGAACCGTCGTCTACGTCGTCGGGGGCTCGAAATTCAACGCAACGTATGCTTTCCCCGACCACGTCCCGGCCGTCTCCGCCGACTCGGCGACCCTGGCGAAGGGCGCCGCACTCGTGAAGAGTCACGCCTGCAGCCATTGCCACGGTAACGACCTCGCCGGTACGGTTTACGTGGACGGGATGCCTTTCGCCCGCATCACGGCGTCGAACCTCACGCCCGGGCGCGGCGGCATCGGAAGCCGGTACACCGACGCCGACTGGGAGCGCGCCATCCGGCACGGCGTCAATGCCGAGGGACGCGGCCTGATGATCATGCCCTCGGACCTCTTCACTCATCTCTCCGACGACGAACTCGGCGCGATGATCGCGTATCTCAAATCGCTCCCGCCCGTGAACAACGAACTGCCCGAGACGGAACTCGGCCCCGTCGGGCGCCTGGTGGCGATGCTCAACCCGCTCACTATGCCGCAGCTCATGGGCGAGACGCCTCCCCACCCGGCGAGCGCGCCGGCCTACGGGCCGACCGCCGAGTTCGGAGCCTACCGCGCCTCGACGCTCTGCGGGGCCTGCCACGGAAACGGCCTCTCCGGCGGCCCCCACCCCGACCCGAACGGGCCGTACAGCCCCAACCTGCATCACGTCGCCTCCTGGACGCTCGCCCAATTCGCGA
>JALSSK010000525.1 GCA_026984335.1 Rhodothermales bacterium | reverse complement strand
ATCAGTCCCGAAAAGCCGTCCGCGACTTGTTGCAGCACGTCGGCGCGCCGGATGAGCGGCGCGGGGTCGGCGACCTGTTCGTCGTCATACGGCTTGTGCCCGGTGGGAGGCAACAGAAGGATTCCCTCGTCGCTTCCGGCGACTTGCTGGAGATCGCTGAAGAGGTAGGCCGCCGCCTCCGGTTCGTTGCAGAGACACAGGGTCGGATGGGGGCTGTCGCGATGGAGCAGGTGGAGGAGGAAGGCGGGGAGGGAGCCCGGCAGCCCCTTGAGTCGGAGCGCTTCCGGCCGTTCGGCTCCGGCGCTCCGGCGCCACGCGAGGACGTGCTCGAAAAAGCCGGACGCGGACAATCGGTGCGTGACGGATCGGAGAGACAAGAGCGTTCGGGTTGGTGTGGGGCCATGTGCGAAAGGCCGCAACCCTGTCTCGAGGGTTGCGGCGCGGGTCGTTTGAAACGTCCGTGCGGGGCCGTTGTTCTGGCGTGACGGTCCCGGGAAAGAACGCGATGCGGTGCGTCTGCTTATTCAGAAAAACCGGTCATTTCAGGTAATTTGGGGTGATGGGGCGCAAAGATGTTTCACGTGAAACGGCTCGGGACGCCGCTCGGAAGGGGAATGAGGCTCGTGGAAATGTTTCACGTGAAACCACCGGGCGGCCTCTTGGAAAGGGACGAGAAGCTCGGGGGATGTTTCACGTGAAACCCTCCGCCGTCAGGCGTCGGGCACGTAGGTTTCGCCGGAGAGGGCCGGGCGCACGAAGCCGCTCGCGCGCGTGAGCCGTTCGCGCGCTTCCTCCGCCGAGACGCCGGCGAGGATCATCACGAGCGCCGTCTTGACGTGCCCGTCTACCTCGGCGAGCACCCGGGAGGCCTCGGCGTAATCGACGCCGGTGACGGCCATGACCGTCCGCTTCGAGCGTTCGACGAGCTTGAGACTGGTCATCTGAAGGTCCACCATCATGTTCTCGTACACCTTGCCGAGCCGGATCATCGAGGCCGTCGTGAGCATGTTGAGCACGAGCTTCTGCGCGGTGCCGCTCTTCATGCGCGTCGAACCCATGACGACCTCGGGGCCGACCACGGGGCAGATCGCCGCGTCCACGTCGAGGGTGAACTCGGAGCGGGGCGTGCACGTGACGAAGAGCGTGCGGCAGCCGAGGGCCCGCGCGTGCTTCACCGCGCCCACCACGTACGGCGTCCGGCGGCTCGCCGCGATGCCGCACACGACGTCCGGCGGCGCAACGCCAAGCGCGTCGAGGTCGCGCGCGCCGTCCTCCTCCCGGTCCTCGGCCCCCTCCTGAGAGCGGAAAACCGCCTCCCGCCCTCCCGCGATGAGCCCCTGCACCATCTCCGGCGGCGCGCCATACGTGGGAGGAATCTCGGTGGCGTCGAGGATGCCGAGCCGCCCGCTCGTGCCCGCGCCCACGTAGATCAGCCGCCCGCCGCGGCGAAAGCCGTCCACGATGAGATGCACGGCGCGCTCCACGTAAGGAAGCTCCCGGCGCACCGCGATCGGCACGAGGTGGTCCTCCGTATTGATGATTTCGAGGATCTCACGCACCGGCGCCGTGTCGATCCGCACGGAATGAGGGTTGCGCTGTTCGGTGGCGAGGGCTTTGAGTTCGGCGAAGAGTTTCGATTCTTGCATGAAAGATCACGAGGCGCGGCGGGCGCGGCGGCGAAGGTGAAAAACGGCGAGGAAGCCGAGAACGGCGAGGGAGAGGACGAGAAACCCCCATCTCAGGTTTTCGGAGAGGACCGTACGCGGCGTCAGCAGGATTGGATCCGGGCTGCCGTAAAGGACGGGAGCGGCCCAGAAGAACGGACTGCCGGCCTCTTGCGGCGCTTCTTCGAGGTACCGGATTTGCGCTTGCTGCAGCGCCGCGTCCTTCGGAAAGCCGCGCTGCAGGTTTCGGTAGAAGCCCTCCATGACGCGCGCCGTCACCGCGTCGTCGGCCAGCCAGAGCGTGGAGAGCGCGCTGGGGACGCCCATCTCGCGGAAGGCGTACTGAAGGCCCGCCATGCCCTCGCCCGGACGCAGACGGCCCCGCGCCGTGCTGCACCCGCTCAGCGTGACGAGTTGCGCCGTGAGCCGCTTCCGCCCGAGTTCATACAGATACACGATGCCGTCGTATTCCGGCTTATCGGGGTCGGGAGAGAGGACGATGGCATTATAAAGCGGCGCATCCGGATTGACGAGCGCATGGGCGGCGATGTGGAGGATCTTGGTGGAAGACGTCTCTTCGAAAAAAGCGGCCTCGGTCGCATCTTCGTCGAGAACCGTACGTTCGTTCCGAAACAGGCGGCGGATGCGCTTGAGTTCTTCCGTGACGGCCGGAAGGTTGGGGAGGCTGCCGGCCCGGAGCGGCGGCGCGCGCAGCCACGAGATCTCCCGACGATTGTTGTACGACGTCTTGCCGTACGCCAGCAGGTCGAGCGTCGTATCATCCGCGGGCGAGGTCTCACGAAGCCGAAGCGTGGCGGCGACGTCGACGGAGACCGGATGCTTCTTAAAGAGATAGGTCGTTTCCCGATAAGCGAAGGGTTTGGGCGGCTCCTCGACGAGGATGCCGAACGGAAGCATGAAAAGGAGGCCGTCGGGGATGACGAGCAACGGTGCGCCGGGCGTGAGGAAACGGGCGGCGGGCGCGACGAGCCGCTCGTAGAGTTCATGCAACGCCGTGTTTCGGAAGTGAACGGCGTTCATGCTCACCGCTTCGGGGCCTCCGGTGAGCAGGGGGCTCACCTCATGCATCAGCGTGCGAAGGGTCTCCCCGGTCACGTCCAGGGGGAGGGCTACGAGCGTGTCCTCGGTGATCACGAAGACGGCGGACGCCGGCGCGCGGTTCAGCAGGGAATCGTGGCTTTCGATAAAATATGAGAGGATGACCTGACCTCTGGCGGCCAAGCGGGCGCGGAGGGCCTCGAGCGAGGGAGCGTCGTAGGCGGCGACGCTGCCGAGGAGGTGGTCCCGCGCCTGCATGAGCGTGGTCTCGCGGTTCATCAGCGTCGCGCGCTCCGCCGAAGAAAGGGCGTCGCGTCGGAGCATCTCCTGCGTGTCGATGAGCAGGGCGGTCAGACTGTCGTAGCGCGCGAGGAGCCGGGGAGCCGCTTCGGAAAGGCGTCGGTTTTGCTGGTGAAGGTCGAGCAGGTGCCGCGCCCGCGTCTGTTCGAGCGTGAGGAACGCGGCTTCCGGGCGACCCTGAGCCAGGCGGATGCGCACCAGCCCCCGGTAAGGCTCTTGCCAGGCCGTGAACGCCGTGACGGACAGTTCAGAGGTTCCCAGCGCGGCGCGCAAGCCTTCCGTGATCGAAGCGGCGCGCGCATAGGCCCGTTCCGCGGCGTCGAGGTCGCCGAGCGCCTCGTTTGCGAGGCCGAGCAGGTTGAGGGTGTAGTTCTTGAGCATGGTGGTCGTGTGCGCGTCGGCCAGGGCCAGGGCCTGCTCCAGCGCGCGCCGCGCCGAGGCGGGTTCATCCGCGATCAGGTAGATCAGGCCGCGCTTGTGCGCAAGGAAGACGTCGAGGTCCGGGTCGTCGAGGTCGTCGGCGATCCGTGCGGCGCGCGCGAGGAGACGTCGGCTCGCGTCGATCTCGCCGAGGTCGCCGTGTGCCTCGGCGAGTTGCGCGTAGACCCGCGCGAGGCGTCCCCGGGGGCCCTCCCGGCGGTAGATTTCGGCAGCGGCTTCATACTGCTGCACGGCCCGCCGCAGATCGTCCGGTCCCACCTCGGCGTCGCCATAGGCGAATTGCTTGAGGACGAGGTCGGCGCGGGAGACGTGGAGATGGGCTTTCAGGGAGTGGACGTCCGCGTCGTCTCCGGCGGAGGAGAGCGCTTGCGTGAGTGAGTCCGCCTGCCGGAAATAATACCGGGCCGTCTCATAGTCGTACACGTACGTATACAGGATGCCCAGGTCCAGGGTCAGGCGGGCGCGGCGTACGGGCGGCGCCGTGGCGGCGTACGCGACGGCCTCGGTGTAATCGGCGATGGCCGGGCCGTAGCGCTGGAGCAAGACGTACAGGTAGCCCCTCCGGTGGTGCATGGAGCGGAACCACAGCGAGTCGGGGGCCGCCCGGAAACGCTCGAAAAATGCCTCGAAGCGCTGGAGAGCCGTCTCGGGCCGACGCAGTGCGATGAGGGCGTTGATCTCGGCCAGATACAGATACATCACCTTTTCTCGCTCGTTTTCACCAAAACAATCGATGGCTTTTCGAGCCACGGTGAGGCGGCTCCGGAGGGAGTCGGGAATATGGCGATACGTGAACAGCGTATGCGCGCGTGCATGGAGCGCCTCGCACCGGGTAGCGGTCTCCTGCGCAAGGAGCGGCGTTGCGCCGGTAGACGAGACGAGAAGAAGGAGGGACAGGCAAGGAAAAATCTTTTTGCTAAAGCACATCGGTATTCCTATTATTTGAACACAGAAGGGAGGAAATGCAGGTAAGACGATACGCAGACGCCACGAAATCATCAACTTATTCCAACCAAGGGGAGCGTTATTATGCGACTTACACGGTATTATCTGTCGATGGCCCCTGAAGACGAGCCGCAGGACGAGGACCTCGCGGGCGAGGCCGGCGGCGACGGGCAAAACGGCGGACCTCCCAATCCGCCCTGTGACGAGACGAATCCGGATTACCCGGATTGTTGACCGCTTACCGAAGCCGGTTCGAGTGGGCACGAAGCCCGTCGTCAGGGATGGCGACGGGCTTTTGTGGTGCAGGCCAGGGCATGGTCCTTCGCCCGAACGATTGGAGGGAAGGGGCGTTTACAAGCGCAACGCGTTTCCGCATGATCTCCGATCCGCCCCGCACGTCTTCATGATCCTGACCGACCTCCGCCTGCACGATTTCCGCGCGCATGCCGAAACGAGCGTCACGTTTGCTCCGAAGGTGAACCTGCTCGTCGGGCCGAACGGGGCGGGGAAGACCAACCTCCTGGAGGCGATTCATTACCTCTGCCTGTCGAAGAGCTTCATTGCCTCGCAGGATGCATACGTGCTTCGGAAGGGGGCGCGGTTCTTTGAGGTGGAGGGGGGCTTCGCGGGAGAGCAACGGCGCCACCTCCGGGTGCGTCTGGTCTACGTTCCGGAGGAGGGGAAGCGCATCTTTGTCAACGGCGCGCCGCTGGAACGACTCGCGCAGGTGGTGGGGCTCTTGCCCGTCGTCGTGTTTTCTCCGCTCGATCAGGCCATCACGGCGGGGGGACCGGAGGAGCGGCGGCGCTTTTTGAACAACGTGCTCAGCCAGGCCCGGCCCGTTTACCTCGACGATCTGCTCAAGTACCGGCGGGCGCTCAAACAACGCAACGTCCTGCTTGCCGAATACCGTCGGCGGGGCGAGGAGCCTCCGGCGGCGCTGATGGACTCGTGGGACGCCGAGCTGGTGACGCTCGGCAGCCGGGTCATCGTCCGGAGGGTGCGTTTCATGGAGGCGTTCGGCGGCTTTCTCGAAGACGCCTACCGGCGCATCGAGGCCGTCTCCGAACGCCCGTCCATCACGTACGTCACGCTCGACGAGTTGCCCCCGGACGCCGATGAGGAGGCCGTCGCCGCCTGCTTCCGTCGCCGGATGGCGCGTGTGGCGCGGGGCGAGCGACGGCGCGGGCGAACGCTCGTCGGTCCCCACCTCGACGAACTGGTGTTCCGCCTCGACGACTTCGAGGTGCGCCGCTATGCTTCGCACGGACAGCACCGCACCTTCGGCATGGCGCTCAAGCTGGCGCAGTACTTCTACCTCCGCGACCGCCTCGACGAATCGCCCTTGCTTTTGCTCGACGACGTCTTCGATAACCTCGACGAGAAACGCGCCGCCGGTTTTCTGGAACTGCTTCAGTCCGACGCCGTGGGGCAGAGCATCATCACCGCGCCCCGGCCCGATGCGTTTGCCGACGTCGTGCCGTTCGAGCGCGAGGCGCACCGGGCCACGCACGTCGAGGCGGGGCGCGTGCAGCCCGGGCTTACGGTCTGAGGCGCGCCGGAGCCATCCACCATCAACCCCATGCTCGAAGACCCATGTTTCACGTGAAACATCTCTCGCGGCTCCTCCGG
>JALSSK010000524.1 GCA_026984335.1 Rhodothermales bacterium | reverse complement strand
ACCTCGAATCCGCCCGCAAGGTGGCCCTCGTCCTCGGCATCTCCGAGACGCGCGTCCGGCAGGAGATCCGCCCCGAGTATTACCTCGACGCTACGGTCGTCATCGGGAAGGACTATGCGTCGCTCAAGCCGTTCCGCGAGGAATGACCGGCGCCGGCCCGAACCTCGGAAGGGGATCGGGCGTCTCACCTTACGTCGCCCCGTGGGCTGCGGCCCGGGGCACGCGGAGGCCTTGAGACGCAAGAGGAGGTGCAACCCGCGCGTATGAGCCCTCGAAGACCCCCCTTCCGTCAACCGATCGGGAGCGGAAGGAGCACCGGGCTTCGCTCGATGTTTCACGAGGAAGGTAAAAAGATTCGCGCGCTCACCTTCGCCTGAAAAAAGACCCATACCATAATGGATGATTCCTGCCTATGACAACTTCCGGCAATTCTCTCATTCCACCCCGGACCGAGAAGAAAAAAAGAACCACTCGAACCCCCGCCCGAACCCTGGCCGCACGTGCGGCCGATGCCGCGCTCGAGAAAAAAGGGCATGACGTGGTGGTGATGGACATGCGTGAGGTGAGCGGCGTAGCCGACTACTTCGTGGTCTGCACCGGCGACTCGGAGCTTCAGATCAAGGCCATCGCCGATGCGGTGGAGGATCGGCTGAAGACCGAGTTTCGCGAGCGCCCGTGGCACAAGGAGGGCTATGAGCACCGTCAATGGGTGCTGATCGACTACGTGGACGTCGTCGTGCACGTCTTTAACGAGGAAAAAAGGGCCTTTTATGACCTGGAGCGTCTCTGGGGCGATGCAAAGAGCGAACGCGTCTCCGACGAGGCCGGCTCCGGGGCGACCGTACGGTCTGGAGAGGCCCCCTCGGAGGAAGCACCCGTCTCCGGGGAGCGGACGGACGTATGAACGATGCGGACGGACGTATGAATGATTTCGCCCGTCGCCCGTGCCGGACGGCGTGGCTCCTCGGCCTCGCGGCGGTGTTGCTGGCGGGCTGCCTGCCGTCGCGACCCGCCGAACGCCCGTCCGACGACCGGTTCGGAAACCGCATCGAAGGTCAGGGCCCCGACGGCCGGCGGACGGTCGTCATCACGCCGCCGGACACGGCCCGCACGTATCTGTACTATCCGGCCGTCTACGACACGGTGCACGTCCGTCCCGCCGTTCCCACGGACGCGCATGCGGCCGTGCCGGTCGAGGTGCTCGTCAAGGGCGCGTTCCCCGATGCCTGTATGGAGCTCCACGACGTGACGCAGAAGCGCGCCGGGCATCTGGTGGAAGTCACGCTCATCATGCGGAAGCCGCAAGGGGCGGTCTGTGCCTCGGTGCTCCGCCCGTATCGCTTCTACCTGACCCTCGAAGGGCTGTATGAGCCGGGCAACTACACGCTCAAGCTGAATGGGAAGGTCCACCCTTTCACCATCCGACCCCCCGAAGGGGAGACGGAGAACCGTTGACGACCGCGATCAGGGGGAAGGCGAACCCGGGAGCGAGTCCGGCTCGAGGCTGCGCGCGCGCTCGTAGAGGTCGCGCAGTTCTTCGGGCGTCTGGCGATATGTGGAGTCGTCGAGCACCTCGGCGAGGCGAGCGCTGAAAGCAGAGGCGGCCTCGAAGTCTTGCGCGTCGAGGTAAGCGAGCTGGATGAGCTGCACGAACCGGGCGGCGAGGTCGAGGTCGCGTTCGCTGCGGGGGTACTTCAGGCGGTGCAGCACCACCGGCTCGGCCTTCTGCATGATCTCGACGGCCTTGTGGTCGTCGCCGACGGCCTGATACGCCTGCGCCATGAAAAGGAACGAGCGTTCGTCTCCGGGGATGGTCTCGAACGGAACGGCTTCCATGAACCAGTCGAGCAGGTCCCGCGCCTCGTCCCTGTAGCCGTCGTCGGCGATGGTCTGGGCGGTGTGGGAGAAGATGTTCCGATAGTTGTCCACCATGCGCCGGATGTTCTCGTCGAAATAAACGTTCGGGTCGTTGAGCCTGCGGAAGTGGAATTTGCGGAGGTTTACCGGCGTGATGGCCGGCACCACCCGCCCGAGCGGCTCGTCGTGCCGGATGGGGACCACCCGGTACGCCTGGCCTTCGAGCTGGAAGAAGTTCTCCAGGTTGAGCTGCCCGTCGGGGCTGACCGTGACGGCGAAGTAGACGGGGCGTTCCCAGTTCTGCCGCGCGGCGGTCATGAGGATGTTGAGCGCCACCTGATCGGCGGCATAAAGGATGTTGAGATCCTCGCCGTTCTCGTCCTTTCCGTACGGTCGGCCCTGAAGATTCCAACGCATCGGGCTTTCGACGAGCGCCGTGTCCTCCGGAACGATCATCTCCGACCGTCCGAAGATTTTTTTCTTGTCTACGGGGAGGAGGATTTCACGCGGGCGCCACCGGACGATGGTCAGATCCTCGATCTCCTTGTCGGAGAGGGAGATCGGCAGCGGGGGCGACTTGCGCGACCACTGATACTTCAGCTGGCGCACGTACCACGGCGTGTTCAACAGGGAGAGGTTCACCACGCGCACGTCCTGCCGGATGCCCTCCACCTCCTGAAGATACCAAAGGGGAAAGGTGTCGTTGTCGCCGTTGGTGAAGAGGATCGCGTTCTCGTCCACGCTCATGAGCATGTTGTAGGCATAGTCCGGAGCAACATACCGGCCCGAGCGGTCGTGGTCGTCGAAGTTGACGAAGGCCATCCAGAACGGGACGGCGAGGAGGAGCAACAGCCAGATCATGAACGGGGGGACGATGCTCTTCACGGACCAGCGCCGGCGAAGGACGTCGGCTACGAGTTCGATGATGCCTGCCGCCCCGACACCGATCCACAGGCTGAAGGCGAAGAAGCTGGCGACGTAGGAGTAGTCACGCTCCCGGGGCTGAAGCGGCGGCTGGTTCAGGTAGAGGACGATGCCGACGCCGGTGATGAGGAAGAACACGAGCACGGCGAACCCCCTCCGCCAGTCTCGCCGGAAATGGATCGCCATGCCGAGCAGGCCGAGCAGCAGGGGCAGACCGAAATAGGCGTTTAGAGACGCCCTCTCGCTCGGAGTGAAGCGGGGATAAGTCTTCGCGCGCGGATCGTTGAACGTCACGACGTGCGGGGCATCCTGCACGTCGCTGGCCTTTCCGACGAAATTCCACAGCAGATACCGCACGTACATGTGGCCCAGCTGATAGCGAAGGAAAAAGTCGAGGTCGGAGTCGTACTGGGCGTAGATGCGCTCGTGGTTCGGATCGGGGGACCAGCGGCGGGGGAAAAAGACCTCCCGGCGGTTGTCCACCCGTCGGAGGCGATTGTCGAAGGTCGGTCCCTTGAGGAGCGGCGTGTTGCCGTACTGCTCGCGTTTGAGGTAATACACGATGGACTCGGCGGTCTCCGGGTCGTTCTCGTCGATGGGCGGGTCGGCGGCGCTTCGGATGAAGATGAGCGCATACGTCGAGTACCCGACCAGCACCATGGCAATGCTCAGCGCGATGAGGTTGGCCGCCTGCATGCCCTTCTTCTGCGTGTAATAGACGCTGAAGACGACGAGCGCGACGAAGGCGAAGAAGAACAAATACGGCGATCCCGACTTTCCGGCCCAGTCCGGCAGCCACTGCACGATGCCGGGGAAAATCAGTCCGAAGGCGATCATCGAGACCAGACCGGCAAGAGCGATGTGAAGCCATCGCTTGAGGGGCGTCCAGTCGGGTTTCTCGAACTCGGTATAGAACACGATGAGTGCGAGGAAGAAGATGGCCAGCAGATTCAGCAGGTGCACCCCGATGGCCAGCCCGAAGAGGTACGAGATGAGGAGCAGGTAGCGGTTCGAGGCCAGCCCGAACGGGTGCTGGCGCCGTCCGGCGAGGGCGGCTTCCTCCTGAAGCGCCTGGTCCCGCCATTTGAAGATGAGCCAGACCACGAGCGCGGTAAAGAGCATCGAGAGGGCGTAGACCTCGGCTTCGACGGCGTTGAACCAGAACGAGTCGGTGACGGCGAAGGTGCACGCGCCGATGACGCCGCCGCCGAGCGCTGCGATGCGGTCGGCGGTGGTCCATTGCGAGGGCGGACCCTGCCATTCACGGATGAGCCGCACGATGATCAGGTATGTCAAAAGCACCGTGAAGGCGCTCGCAAAGACGGAGATGAGGTTGATCGAAAGGGCGACGTACGCGGCGGGGACGAACATCGAGAGGAGCCGCCCGAGGAGCATGAAGAAGGGGGCGCCCGGCGGATGGGACACTTCCAGCTTGTGCGCGATAGCAATGAACTCGCCCGAGTCCCAGAACGACGCCGTCGGGGCGACGGTCAGGAGGTAGAGCGCCAGGGCATAGGCAAAAACAACGGCGGCAACGATCCGCTCCGTCAATTTCCAGTTCATGTCGAAAGGCTCAGTGGGGGAAAGAAGCGCGCGTGAAAGTCGGGGCCGACGCAGGATCGGGGTCCGAACCGGCGAGCGGCTCACGTGCGGAGCGCCGGAGCGTCGGCGGGGCCCGTCTCGCGTCCGCGCTATGAACGCGGGCCCCGGCGGTTTGATTCGCGCCGTCGTCAGTTCCTTCCCGTCGTGCCGGGGGGACGCCTACCGATGGCCGCCGACGACGAGGACGATCTCGCCGCGCACCCGGGGCTGCCCGGAATAATGCGCGTGGAGTGCGGCCAGCGGCCCCCGGCGGATCTCCTCGAATTTCTTGGTCAACTCCCGGGCGACGGCGGCCGGCCGCTCCGGCCCGAACGTCTCGACGAACTGCCCGAGCGTCTTCACCAGCCGGTGCGGCGATTCATAGAAGATCATCGTCCGCGGCTCTTCGGCGAGGGCGCGCATCCGGGTCTGCCGGCCTTTCTTGACCGGGAGGAAGCCCTCGAAGACGAAGCGTTCGGACGGCAGCCCGCTGGCCGTGAGGGCGGGCACGAACGCCGTCGCCCCCGGCAGCGGCGCGACGCGGATGCCGGCCTCCAGGCAGGCGCGCACGAGATAGAAGCCGGGGTCCGAGATGCCCGGCGCGCCGGCGTCGGAGATGAGCGCCACGCTTTGCCCGGCCTGCATGCGCTCGATGAGGCGGGGCGTTTTCCGGGCCTCGTTGTGCTCGTGATAACTCGTCTTCGGCGTCGTGATGCCGTAATGCGACAGGAAGATGCCGGACGTGCGCGTGTCCTCGCACGCGATCAGGTCTACCTCCTTGAGGATGCGAAGGGCGCGAAGCGTGACGTCTTCGAGGTTGCCGATGGGCGTGGGGACGAGGTAGAGCACAGGCGTCTCGGAACGTTCACGAGGATTCATGCATGGTCGCTCGCATTCCGGAACGCCGACGGCGGAGCCATTCGGCGAGGCGGGTGCGCAGGCGCGGCGTGGCCCGGAGATCGAACGTGACGTAGAGCACGAGCCACGTCCCGGCGATGAGCGTGATGAGGTTGGCGGCCCACATGCCTACCCACGGCGTGAGCAGGTTCCGATCGGCGAACTTCTCGCCCTGCACGAGGGTGACCCAGAAGAAGAGGAACAGTCCGATGGCCAGGGCGCCCGCCGTCCCGAGCCCCCCGCGCCGGATGCTCAGGCCGAGCGGCGCGCCGATGAGCACGAAGATCAGGCACGCCAGCGCAATCGAACGCTTTTTGTGGATCTCGACGAGGTAGCGGTTGGCCTGCTCCTGCTGCCATTTGACGGCCCGCCGCGCGTTGTCCACCTGTGTGCGCGCCGTCCGGGCCTTCATCACTGCGACGTCGTACACTTCGAGCTGTTGTCCCCGCCTGAGCCCCGCCAGCACCGGGCGGTCGGAGAGCGGGCGCTCCGTTTCGGCGGCGACGGTCGGCGAGGGGAGGGCCGGGGTTGCCTCGCCGGGGGAGGCCGTCGTCGTGTCCCTCAGCAGCCGCATCGAGGCTTCGAAGAGCTTTTGCTTCTCTTTGGCGACGCTCGTCTCCAGCGAATCGACGATGTGGATCATCTCGTCGGTGCGCATCGTGCGGTCGGAGCGACGGGTGCGGCTCGGGTCGCTTCGCTCGAAGATGAAATCCGAGAGGTCGAGGCGGAAACGATGGCGGGAAAAGGCGAGGCGTTCGTACCGCTCCGGGTCGCGGGAGGAGGGCGGCTTGTTGCGCCGGTGGATCTCGCCGTCGAAGAGCACGAGGTCGATTTTCTCTCCGTTGCCGAGCGGTTCGATCCGTCCTTCCCGTGCCTTGATGTCGACGCGCTTGCGGGAGCCTTCGGTGTAGTCGTAGATCAGGATGTCTTCGAGCACGTTCGGGCGCTCCGGCGGGATGGATTGCACGAGGATGCTGTAATTGTTGACTCCTTCGTAAAAGACCCCCTCCTGAAGCTCGAAGCCCGGCTTTTTCTTCCGGATGTCCCACCAGAGGTTGCGGGCGCGGAAGTTGGCCTCGGGCAGGATCTGGTTGTTGAAATACCACATGCCGCCCGCAAGGCCGAGGCCGATCAGGAGCACGGGCCAGAGCAACTGCGGCAGCGAAGCGCCCGCCCCCTTGATGACGACGTAAGCTTTGGTCTCGGCCAGCCGCCCGAAAGTCATCAGCGTGGAGATGAGCGCCGACATCGGCACGGCCAGCACGAGCATGTACGCCAGGTTGTAGACGATCAGTTCGAGGATGACCCCCAGCGGCAGGCCCTTGCCCACGAGATCCGGGAGATACCGAATCAGAAACTGCATCAGCAGCAGAAACATGAGCGTCCCGAGCCAGCCCAGAAAGGGACCGGGCAACAGCCGGATGATCATGCGGTGAAAGTGGGTCAGCATGGCGGGGCGTGGGGCGGTTCGGCGTCAAGGTAGCCCTTTTCGCGCAGAAGCGGAAGCCGGCGGCAGGCGGGTTCTCAGGCGGCGCGACGGAGCGTCAGGAGCGTGATCTCGGGGCGGATGCCGAGGCGGAGCGGCGGCCCGACGGTGCCGAGACCCCGGTTCACGTAGAGGAACTGCCGCCCGTCGCCGCCGGGGCGGTGCTCGGCGTAGAGACCGGCCCATCGCGGGTAGACCACGCGGGCGAAGCTCCACCGCACCGGCCCGGCTTCGATGCCGAGCTGGCCGCCGTGCGTGTGCCCGCAGAGCATCAGGTCGATCTCGGGGTGGTTCGGGCGGACGTGGGTGTCCCAGTACGTCGGATCGTGGGCGAGGAGGACGTAGGCCGCCTCGTCGTCGTCCGGCGAGAGACCGTCGAGGGCGGCGGGGAGGTCGGCGTGCCGCTGGTAGAAGCCGGTGTTGTCCGTGCCCACGAGGTGCAGGCGCGCGCCGCCGATCTCGAACGTGCGCCGCTCGTTCACGAGCAGGTCCACCGTCGTGCTCCGCACGGCCGCGACGACGTCGGGCGTGTGGGCGTAGTGGTCGTGGTTGCCGAGGCAGCCGAAGACGCCGATGCCGGCGCGGAGCTCGCGGAGCGCGGGCAGGATCATCGGAAGCTCGGCGGCGTCGCCGTTGACGAAGTCGCCCGTGACGGCGATGAGGTCCGGGCGCAGCTCGTTCAGGAGCGCGACGGCCTCGCGCATGGGCTGCGGGCTGAAGAAGGAGCCCGCGTGCAGGTCCGAGATCTGCGCGATGGTCAGGCCGTCGAGCGCGCGCGGCAGCCCCGCCACCGGCACCTCCACCCGGCTGAGCATGAAGTCGTACAGGGTGCGAAAGACGCCGTAGCCGACGATGACGAAAGGCACGGCGGCGGCGCTCCAGCCCATCCGTTGCAAAAATTCGCGGCGCGGTACGCGCTTCATGTCCGAGAGGTCGAGCGCGGGCTCGGACGGCGCGGCGACGGCCTCCGCCTCCGGAGCAACGTCTTCAGCGGGCGCGGCGGGCAGCAGCTGTTTCTGAAACCACCCGAAAAGCCAGACCACGAACCGGGACAGGTCCTTGGCGAGGATCCCGAGCGCGATCAACGCCTTCGGCACGTAATAGACGGCCCACACGCCGATGACGAACGCGCGCAAAACCTTCGGCTCCACGCCCCACCAGCGCGAGACGTAGAGGTACACCGGCAACACGAACGGCATCAGCGCCATGAAGACGCGATAGAAGGGGAGGGTGCGACGCGCCCAGCGCCGGTAGTCGGCAAAACGCCGCCAGTTCCGATAAACGTAATAGTCGAGCCCGAAGAGCCCGATGACCAGGCCGAGGGCCATGAACGTAAACTTCAACATAGCAAGCGATTAACGATGTCCGGGCGGGGTTGTTCTCCGAAAGTCGATGGTGCTCGAAAGGATCGGCGAAGGCTTCTCCGGCAAAGGGGGCGCGCCCCCGGGCGCGTGCGCCCTCGCCTGATAACCAAGAACCGTTCCGGGATAGCGCGGGCGCGCGCGGGGATCCCCTGCGGCGTCGCGGCATTTACGGGAAGTCCGCGACCGGCGTCCGGGGAAAAGCTTTCCGCGGCCCTCCGCCGCCGGCCCGCGATACCGTCCTCAACCGTCCGGGCCTCCCCATGACCGTCAAGTCCTTCACGTTCAACCCGTTCATGACGAACTGCTACGTCTGCCACGATGCGGGCGAGGCGGTCCTCGTCGATCCGAGCGCCGCCACACCGGGCGAGCAGGAAGCCGTCGTCGCCTACGTCGAAGAGCAGGGGTTGACCATGAAACACCTCCTCCTCACGCACGCCCACATCGACCACATCTTCGGGTGCGCCTTCTTCGCCCGGCGCTTCGGGCTCTCCTTTCGAATGCACCGGGAGGATCTGCCGCTGCTCGCGCGCGCCGGGGATCAGGCCGCGCTCTTCGGCGTCGAGATCGAGCCGCCGCCGCCCGTCACGGACTTCCTCGACGAGGGCGATACGATCACCTTCGGCGAACGGACGTGGCGCGTGCTCCACACGCCCGGCCATTCTCCCGGCTCCGTCTGCTTCCACGACGCCGCAGCGGGCGCCGTCCTCTCCGGCGACGTGCTCTTTCAGGGCTCCATCGGGCGCACCGACCTGTGGCGCGGCTCCCTGCCCGAACTCATGGCCTCGATCTTTCAAAAACTCGTCCCCCTCGGCGACGAGACCGTCGTCTATCCCGGGCACGGGCCGGCCACCACCATCGGGCGGGAACGGCGGACGAACCCGTTTCTCACCGGAAGCTTCGCCCCGCTCTGACCCCTCCGGCGCGCCCTCCGCTCACGGCCACGTGGCCTGAAGCAACGGATGCGGGGGATTCTTTTTGTCGAAGAGGCGCTGAATGGACGTATCGACGAGTTCTCCCATCGTGTCGCACCGGGCGAAGGCGTCGTCTTCGTAGTGGCGGCTCAACTGCTCGCCAAGACGACGCACGTTCTCGTCCGGGGCGATGAGATCCTCGCGCATGACCTCCATCAGCCGGTCGAAGCGCCCGTGCGAAACGCGGACGCGGCTGGCAATGAGCGAGCGCTCCTCTTTCTGATACTGATCGATGTTTTCCGGCGAGAGGTATTTGCGCGTGGCGTGGAGGAACGGGCCGTTCTGAGGGTAACACTCCGGGATGTAGGTTTCCTTCCGCCAGTGATGACTCTGCTGGTCGAAGTCGATGGGGTGCATGTGGAAGTGCCACTTCTCGAAGTCCCGGGCGATGTCGATGACGAAGTTGCCCGAGTGCATGTCGCCGAGCAGGCAGACGAAGCTCCGCTCGTTGAACTTGACGAACTCCTTGGCCAGACGGACGAGGTCGAAGCGCGTCATGGGCATGCTCTCGCGCATGAAGTCGTTGGCGGGGATGCCGATGATGTGCTCCTCGATGATCGTCCCGCCGTGGATGAAGTAATGAATGCGATTCGGTGAGAGAATGTGCTCGAGCTCCAGCCCGTAGAGCCGGTTGGCGTCGACGCGCTTGACGTAGAAATAGTCGAAGTTCTCGTTGATGCTGTTGACGATGCGGATCCGGAACGGCAGCGTGTTGCCGTAATTGCACTGGTCGATCCGGTCGATGTAGAGGTGCTTGACGATGGAGACGTCGCCTCCGGCTTTGAGGATGGCGTACGTCAGGCGAAGCCGGTCGTGGATCTCTTGCTGTTCTCCCGGCGGATAGAACACGGTGGACCAGAGCGTGTCTTCGCCGACCTCATTGTATACCGGGATGGCATTGTTGAAGCGCAACAGGTCCTCGTACCGGATGCCGGCGTCGTAGACCCGCCCGTACCGGAGGAGGTACGATTGGAAATAGTCGCTGACCGGATACGCTTGCTTTTTCTTACTGATGAGGTGTTTCATGCCGGAGGAGGCGGGCGGGAGGAGGCGGGTCACACGCTTTGTGCCAGGACGCGTTGGCGCACATGCTCGTAGTATTCCTCGTATCGGGGGACGATATGCGCCAGGTCGAAGGCGTTGACGGCGCGCGCGCGGGCGGCGGCGGCCATGTGGGCGTGGAGCGCCTCGTCGGAGAGGATCGCGGCGGTGCGCTCGATGAAGGCGCCGACGTCGCCGAGCGGGCAGAGGAAGCCGGTCTCGCCCTCGACGATGAGCTCGGGCAACCCGCCGATGTCGCTTGCCACCACGGGCACCTCGCAGGCCATCGCTTCGAGCGCCGCCAGGCCGAACGTCTCGGAGCCGCTGGGCATCAGGAAGACGTCGGCGATGGAGAGGATCTCCTCGACGGGCTCCTGCTTGCCGAGAAACCGGACGTCTTCGTGGACGCCGAGCTTGCGCGCCAGATGTTCGGCGGGCATACGGTCCGGTCCGTCGCCGACGAGGAGGAGCTTAACCTTCAGACCCCGCTCCCGCAACCCGTGAAAGATCTGAACCACTTCCGTGGCCCGCTTGACGGGACGGAAGTTCGAGACGTGGACGAGCAGCTTCTCTCCGTTGGGACACAGCGCCTGCTTGAAGTGCTCCTTGTTCATCCGGCGGAAGCGGGTCGTGTCGATGAAGTTGGGGATGACCTCGATGTCGGCCGTGACGCCGGAACAACAACAGAGCGTCTCATCACGGAGGTACTCGGAGACGGCCGTGACGCCGTCCGAACGGTTGATCGAATAGCTTACCACCGGCGCGAACGAGGGGTCGCGCCCGACGATGGTGATGTCCGTGCCGTGGAGCGTGGTTACGATGGGCACGACGATGCCTTCCTTGGCGAGGATTTGCTGGGCAAGCACGGCGCTCGTAGCGTGCGGGATGGCGTAGTGCATGTGAAGCACGTCCAGTTTCTCATACTTCACCACATCGACCATCTTGCTCGTCAGATTGAGCGTGTACGGCGGATATTCGAAGAGCGGGTACGCGTTGACGTTGACTTCGTGGAAAAAGATGTTCTCCTGCACGTGACCGAGGCGGAACGGGATCGAGTAGGCGATGAAATGAATCTGATGCCCGCGGGCGGCGAGCGCTTTGCCCAACTCGGTGGCGACGACGCCGCTGCCGCCATAGACGGGGTAGCACGTGATGCCGATTTTCATGCGATGCGGTGGTCGGGTGGATGAAGAAGGGCGGCGCTTTTCATGAACGCAGGCATGCGAGGCAGGTTGCATGCCCCCGTGGCCGTCCGGCGGCGGGGAGATTGTGTGACGATCCTGTGCCCTTTGCGCGGCTTTTCATATAATGCGCCGAATCAGTCCCGTCTTTTCCATTATCTTCGCCAAAAAAGGAGGGTCAAATGATGCAAAGAGGAAGGATGAATCGCGCGAGCGCCCGGGTGATCATGGGACTGCTGGGCCTGGTCCTGTTTCGCCCCGCGCAGGCCCAACTCGGCGTTGCCGCCGGGCTGAACTTCGACAGCTTCACCGACATCCGGGTGTTTGACGGCAACGCCACGCTCGACAATTCCACGGGCTGGCACGCGGGCGTCTTTCTGGACCTTGCGCTCGGCCCGATCGCCCTGCGCCCCGGCATCTTCTACCGGGATCTCAGCCGGATTGATCTGAGCGTCACCGGCTTCACCGATACGTTTGGCCTCAATGTGAACATGATCGAGGTCCCCGTCGACGTGCGCATCCGCCTGGCCCCGACGCCGCTCATCAAGCCCTATGCCGTCGTGGCGCCGGTGTTCGCCTTCGCCAACTCCAGCAAGAGCGACGACGTGGAGCATGCGGTCGAAGACTTTGCCATGTCGGCGAACGTGGGCCTCGGGCTCGAACTGTCGGCGCCGGGCCTCGGCATCCGGCTTTTTCCGGAGATCCGATATGCCTTCGGCCTCTCCCGCTTCATCAATAAGGAGTTCCAGATAGCCGGGCAAACCGTGCAGACTACGGACATCTCGCGCAACAATGCGTTCATGCTCCGGATCGGCGTGGGTCTCTGATCGGTCCGGCGCTCACTTGCCCGGCTCGCGTCCCCGGCCGACGGTTACGACCACGGGGAAGTGATCGGTGTACGTGAAGGGGTCGTGGGCGTGCACGTAGTGCACCTCTACGATGCGCCGGCTGAGGGCGGGCGAGAGGAGGATGTGGTCGATGGCGGAGAGCTCGTCCCGGTCGATGACGCCGTCGTGGTCGCGGTCCCAGAAGTTGGTGAAGCGATGGTCCTGCGGCACGTCGGAGAGGACGTTGTGGAGGTCGTCGTCATCGTCGGGACCGGCGGCTTTGATGCGATGGAGCACATCGGTGATGGGTCGGTTGCCGGAGAAGTCGAGCGTGGCGTCGTCGTAGTCGTTGAAGTCGCCGAGGACGACGACGGCGCGTCCCGCCTCGATCTCACGCACGGCGAGCCGTCGGATCACCTCGGCCTGCGCTTCCCGCCGCTCCTTCCGCGTCGGATCGTGCGGGCGGGCGTAGAAGTGCAGCCCGATGAGCGTCGTCGGCACGCCGCCGAGGGTGAGGCGGGCGTACAGGTTTTTGCTCACGCCCTGCTTGCGGCGCTCGCCTTCGACCGGCGCCCGCTCGTCGGTGCGCCCCACCTCGTCGATGGGCAGCCGTGAGAGGAGCGCCACATCCTGTCCCGTAAAACGGTCGTTGCCCGGAACGAAATAGACCTGGTATCCGAGGTCATCGAGCGACTCCTCGATCATCAGGTAGAGCACGGTGTCGTTCTCCACCTCTTCGAGCATGACGACGTCGGCCTGGATGAGGCGAATGATCCGGGCGATGTGCTCGCGGTGGAGCCGGGCCTTCTCGGGATCGCCTTTATGGGGAAACGTCGCTTCGCCCTCATCGCCGAGGCCATCGAAGAGGAACTCGGTGTTCAGCGTGGCGATGCGGATGCCCTCGTGCCGGTATTCGGGGGGCGGCTCCGGGTGGAAGACGAACGCGGCCGGCGCTTCCGACGGCATCGGCGCGGGCGCGGTGCGGGCGCATCCGCCGAAGAACAGTGCGGCAGCGACGAGCAGGAAAAGGTACGGACGGTGGCGCATGGTGGGCGAGCAAAGAGGGGAAGGAAACAGGGATGACGGCGGCGGTGGCGGGATGATACCCGGGAAGCGCCCCGGGGCTCCCATAAGGAGACCGGCGGAGCCGAAAAAAAAGGCGCACCCACGGGAGATGCGCCTTCATGGTTCGTTCAACCGGATCGGCGGGGATTACGAGACGCCCTCATAAAAACGGAAGCGCCGCGCGTCGATCTGGTATTTGCGTCGGGGTTGCACCGGTTCGCGGCCCATTGCCCATTTGGGGTGCGCTCCGCTGCTGAGCGAACGTTCGCTGAAAAAGTGACGGGTCCGCTCGGAAAAAGGGCGGAGCGAGTCGCCGGCCGTGCGCACGAAGTTGGCGATCTGAAGCGCGCGACGCCAGCCCGGCACCTTCGAGTTCACATCGAGCCCAATGTAAAAATCGCGCATGGGATTGCCGGGCGCGAAAGCGCTGAACTGATACGGGTCCAGCACCACGTCCCGGTAGGTGCGCTTGCCCCGGTAGCCGGTCTCGACCCGGTTCCGGATGACCCAGGCTACGAGCTCTTGCTCTTCGGGGCGCTTCGACTCGGAGAAGATGCCGCGCGCCAACCAGAGCGTCTCCGTGTCCAGGTGATCAGGCGGTAAGGGGGGGAGATGCTTCGGGTTCAGAAGCGCCTCCTCCACCGGAGAGACTGCCGTCGCCGACGTATCGGCAACGACGACATGGTCGACAACGGCGAGGCTGTCCGCTGCGGTTGCGTTCCAGGCGCCGGGGTGCGAAAGCCCGAACATATCTCCCGTCACTGCCATCAGGCCTGCGAAACAAATCACCACGGCGACTATGACCGTAAGCTTCTGTCGCATGGCTCCGTGAGTTGGTTCAACATATCGATCCTTTCATGCCGCGAATACGGCGAAAATTTTTTTCTTTATTTCGTCGTTCGGACTGGGCGGTCCCTTCATATCTCATGCCCGTCCCGTTTCATCCCCAAAACGTTGAGGCATACCTATAGTTTCATGGTGAAGCATATATGTAAATGGAGTAATAATAATAATTTAAACGATCTCGATTTATTATTCACCCGCCGTTCACCCCGCCTTCATTGCAGGTTCGTTCTTGACGGATAAGGGGTGCGACAGGCAGAATTCCGGATGTTTGAGACCGGGCGAGAAGAGCGTTTGCCTCCTCATGGGACGGTGCGGGAACGGCCTTTTGAATAGGAAAAGGTGACCGTTGCGGATGCGCCGGGAGGACGGGCGAACCCGGCCCTCCGTGGCGCGTTCGGTAGGCACGTTCGCCGCAAAGCTTCCTCTCGATGCTCCGTTCTCCCCTTCTCATCGTAGCCGACGAAAACATCCCGTACGTCCGTCAGGCCTTCGGGCCGTTCGGCGAGGTTCGCCTCGTGCCGGGACGCGAGATCTCTGCCGCTCACGTGCGCGGGGCCGATGCGCTGCTCGTCCGCAGCGTGACCCGCGTAGACCGGGCCCTGCTCGATGGGAGCTCGGTGCGCTTCGTCGGCACGGCGACCATCGGGACGGATCACGTGGACCGAGCATGGCTGCGCGCGCGCGGCGTCGCTTTCGCCCATGCGCCGGGATCGAATGCAAGTTCGGTGGTGGAATACGTTCTGGCGGCGCTCCTCCGGCTCTCCGTGCGGCAGGGACGGGCGCTCCGGGGCCGTACGGTCGGCATCGTCGGATGTGGCAACATCGGCGGGCGTCTGGCGCGGCGGCTGCCGGCGCTCGGCGTGCGGGTGCTCCGGAACGACCCGCCGCTCGCCGAAGCCGCCGAACGGCGAGGCGAGCCGCACCCCTTCGTCCCGCTCGAAGCGCTCCTCTCCGACGCCGACGTGGTGACGCTCCACGTCCCGCTCACGCGTGAGGGACCGCACGCCACGCGCGGCCTCTTCGGGGCGGAGGCCCTCCGGCGGATGCGTCCCGACGCGTGGCTGGTGAACACCGCGCGCGGCCCCGTCGTCTCGAACGCCGCCCTGCTCGATGCGATCGCCGCCGGCCGCCCCGCCGCGACGGTGCTCGACGTGTGGGAAGGCGAGCCGAACCCCGACCCGGATCTGATCCGCCGCGTCGACCTGGGAACGCCGCACATCGCGGGGTATTCGTATGACGGAAAAGTGCGGGGGACGGTCATGCTCTATCGCGCCTTCGTCGAGCGTTTCGGGCTGCCGGACGTGTGGGAGCCCGAAGAGGCGTTCGCCTCCGGGCCGGACGATCGTCTCCGCCTCACGCCGCCCGAGACCCCCCGTCCCGAAACCGAATGGCTCGACGCCGTCGCGCGGCAGATGTATGACCTCGAAGCCGACGACCGGCGCTTCCGGCGCATCCTGAACCGGCCGCCGGATGAGCGCGGGGCCTACTTCACACGTCTGCGGAAGACGTATCCGCGCCGCCGGGCCTTCACCCGTCACACGATGGCCGCAGCGCCCGTTCCGCCCGCGTTTCGCCCGGCGCTCACGGAAGGGCTGGGCGTGCGTCTCGTCGGACCTCAGCGATAGCCGTACGAGCGGAGGAACGTGTCGGTGTTCCGCCAGTCGCTTCGCACCTTCACGTGAAGCTGAAGGTAGACTTCCTTGCCGAGGAACGCCTCGATGTCGGCGCGGGCGGCGCTGCCCACCCGCTTGAGCGCCTTCCCGCCCTTGCCGATGAGGATGCCTTTCTGCGTGTCGCGCTCCACGACGATCTCGGCGTCGATGAAGTCCTTGCCTTCTTCCCGTTCCTCGTACACCACGATGTTGACCTGCGTGGAGTACGGGATCTCCTGGCGAAACTGCCGGAAGATTTTCTCCCGGATGATCTCTGAAATGAAGAAACGCTCCGGATGCTCGCTGAGCATGTCTCGGGGATAAAACGGCGGTCCGAAAGGCAGGCGTTTGACGATGGCGTCCAGAAGGACGTCGAGGTTCTTGCCCTTGAGCGCCGAGATGGGGATGACCTCTTCGAAGGCGCGTAGTTTCGTATACGCCTCGACGAGCGGAAGCACCTCTTCTTTATGGATGAGGTCCATCTTGTTGATGACGAGGATGGCCGGACGGTCGCCGATGTGTTCGAGGCTGAACGTGTCCGGTCGGTCCTGTGTGGCGTCGGCCATGAAGAGCAGGAGGTCGGCGTCCTGAATGGCTCCGCTGACATTGTGCATCATGGCTTCCTGAAGCTTGTACCGCGGCTTGATGATGCCGGGCGTGTCGAGGAAGACGATCTGGTATTTTTCCTCCGAGAGGATGCCGAGGATGCGGTGGCGCGTCGTCTGAGGCTTGGGCGTGACGATGGCGAGCTTGCGTCCGAGCAACGCGTTGAGCAGGGTGCTCTTGCCTACGTTCGGTTTGCCCACGAGCGCCACGTAGCCGCTCCGGTGGTCGGGGGGGACGTCTTCGAGGTTGATCAGCCGTGGATCCGATTCGGGGTTCGGCGGAGGCGTATCGCCGGAGTTTTTAGAGGTCATAGTTGGTGTCCGGGTCGAAGAGCGGGGGGAGCGTCGCGCCTTCGGTGTTCGCGCCTTCGAGCGTCGCGCCGATGAGGTCGGCGTGCGTCAGGTCGGCGCCTTCGAGGTTGGCGCCCGTGAGGATGGCCTCCCGGAGCTTGGCGCGACGGGCGACGACGCCGGAGAGGTTCGCCCCGAAGAGGATCGCTTCGAGCATGTGCGCGTCGGAGAGGTCGGCGCCCGTCAGGTTGGCTGCGTTGAGCGTCGCGAAGCCGAGGTCCGCGTGGTTCAAATGCGCCCGCGTGAGGTTGGCGTCGTCGAGGTGGGCGCCCGTCAGGTTGGCTTTCGTCAGATCGGCCCCCTCGAGGTTGGCTTTTTCGAGTTCGGCCACCGTGAGGAACGTCTTTCGCAGTTGGGCGCCCGAGAGATCCGCGCCGCTGAGATTGATCTCCATCAGGTTGAGACCGGAAAGATCCGCGCCGCCCAGATCGGGACGGACGTCGGGGTTCAGGACGCGCCACGCGTTCCACGAACGAACGCCTTCCTGGAGACGGGCGAGATGGTCTTTGTTTGCCATGAAGTTGTGTTTATTAGGCTTGTGGGCGAAAATCCGTTTGAGAAAAAAAAATATACGAAGGGAGGTTATAAACGGGGGGGGCAATGTGTTTATAGGATACCACCTCTACTGATCGCATATCTTCAGGTGGCGAAGGGGTCCGGTCTCGTGGTGGGGGCCGGGCCTCTTTTTTTAATCCCCGCCCCGAACGCCGCCGTAACTCTCCGAAGACGCCTTCCGGTTCGTCCGGATACAAAAAACCCCCGGGAATGCCGTCGGGCCGATTCCGGGGGTCGATGTGGAGCTAAGCGGATTCGAACCGCTGACCTCTTGAATGCCATTCAAGCGCTCTACCAACTGAGCTATAGCCCCGATTTTTTCAAGGACGCCCAAGATACGAAGCGCCTCCGTTTCGGTTCAACACCTGCGGGCGTCTTCGGCTCCCTTCCACGATCTATTCATAATCAAGTTCCAGCCGTTCGTCCCGGGGCGGAAGCGGAGGAGAAGGATGCGTATTTTAGGGGAAAGGGACCGGCCTCGAAGGAAGGTCGGGATCAATGGCGTCGCCTCCGGGTACGGGTGGCGCCCCTCGAGGAGCCTCGCCGGTGAAGGGGCGCAGCGGACATTGAACGGACATTTTCGGGACGAAAGGGGGACGTATGGCGTTAGAAAGGCCGGTACACGTATACAAGTTCGGCGGTTCTTCGGTCGCCACGCCGGAGCGGGTACGTCAGGTGGCGGCGCTCGTGCGGGCGGAGCCGGAGGAAGCGCGGCGCATCGTCGTGGTCTCGGCGCTCGGGGGCGTCACCGACCGGCTGTTGGCGGCCATCGAGGCGGCGCTGGGGCGGACGGGAACGCACGGGGTCGTGCTCGACGAGCTGTGGGCGCGGCACACGGCTGCGGTCGAGGCGCTTGCGGCGGCGGGGGAGCGCGAAGCCCTGCTCGGCCGGCTCTCGGCGCTCCGGCGCGACCTCGGCGAACTGCTCGACGGCGTCTATCTGCTGCGCGAGTGCACCCCTCGCACCCGTGATGCCGTCCTCGGCACGGGCGAGCGCCTTTCGGCCCCCATCGTCGCCGCCGCCTTTCGCGCCGCAGGCCTCGACGCCGCCGACCACGACGCCGCGCGCTTCATCCGCACCGACGACGCCTTCGGCGAGGCCGCCGTACGATTCGCCGAGACCGAGACGCTCGTCCGCAACTACTTCGCCGCGCTTCCTCCGGGATCCGTCGCCGTGGTGACGGGGTTCGTCGCCGCCACCGGGCGCGGCGTGACGACCACGCTCGGGCGCTCGGGCAGCGACTATACGGCCACGATCCTCGCCGGGGCGCTCCGCGCCGAGCGCGTCGTGATATGGACGGACGTCGACGGCGTCCTCTCGGCGGACCCGCGCCTCGTCCCCGACGCCTTCACGCTCTCCGAACTGAGCTATCGCGAGGCCGCCGAGATGGCGTTTTTCGGGGCGAAGGTGCTTCACCCCCGCACCATGCGCCCGCTCATCGAACACGGCATCCCGCTCCTCATCAAAAACACCCTCAACCCCGGCGCGCCGGGCACCCGCATCACCGCCGAGTCGACGCCCACGGAAGGGCGGGTGAAAGCCGTGACGGGCATCGACGGCGTGGCGGTGGTGATGCTCGAAGGCGCGGGCATGATGGGCGTGCCGGGCATCTCGGCGCGGGCTTTCGGCGCGCTCGCCGCCCGGGAGATCAACGTGCTGATGATCTCGCAGGCATCGAGTGAGCAAAGCATCTGCCTCGTCGTACGCGAGGCACAGGCGGAACGGGCCGTCGCGGCGCTCCGAGAGGCCTTCGAACGCGAACTCGAACGGGGCGACGTGAGCCGGGTCTTCGCCCTTGCGGAAAACGCCATCCTTTCCATCGTGGGAGATCATATGCGGATGCAGCCGGGGCTGGCCGGGCGTATGTTCTCCACGCTCGGAAGGGCGAACATCAACGTGCTCGCCATCGCGCAGGGCGCCGCCGAGACGAACATCTCGGCGGTGGTCAGCCGGACCGATGCGCGCCGGGCCGTGCGGGCGCTCCACGAAGCTTTCGCCCGCGCCCACGAACGCGCGCACCTCTTCCTCATCGGCCCCGGCGGCGTCGGGCGCGCCTTGCTCGACATCCTCGCCGCGCAGGCGCCCGTGCTCCTCGAAACGATGGACCTCGACCTCCGCCTCGTCGGCATGGCCGACTCGTCGCGGATCGTGTGGGACGACGAAGGACTCCCCTGTGCCGACGCTCTCGCCCGGCTCCGTGCCGCCGGCGAGCCGGTGGATCTCGACGCGCTCGTCGAACGCCTGGCCGCAAGCCGGCTCGAACGGCTCATCGTCATCGACGCGACGGCCTCGGAGGCGGTGGCCCGGCGCTATCCCGAGTTCCTTGAAAACGGGCTGGCCGTCGTCACCCCGAACAAACGGGCGAACACGCTCGAACAGACTTTTTACGACCGTCTCCGTGTCCTGGCCCGGCGGCGGGAGGTCCCGTACCGCTATGAGACGACCGTCGGCGCGGGGCTGCCGGTGATCTCCACCCTCCGCGACCTGCTTCGCTCCGGCGACCGGGTGCGGCGCATCGAGGGCGTGCTCTCGGGCACGCTGGCCTTCGTCTTCAACCGTCTCGCCGAAGGCCTCACGTTCTCGGAGGGGGTGCGAGAGGCGCGGGCGCTCGGCTTTACGGAGCCCGATCCCCGCGACGACCTCGGCGGCGAGGACGTCGCGCGGAAGATGCTCGTGCTCGCCCGCGAGATGGGGGGCTCGGTCGAACGCGCCGACGTCTCGGTCGCCTCGCTCGTGCCGCCCGATCTTCGCAACGTGCCGGTGGACGTGTTCATGGACCGCCTCGCGGAGTCCGACGGCGTGTGGGCCGATCGCATGGCGGCGGAAGGACGGCTTCAGTACGTGGCGCACGTCTCGCCGGGCCATCTCCGCGCCGAGGTTCGCGCGCTCACACCCGGCTCGCCCTTCGAGCGCCTGCGCGGGACGGACAACATGATCGTCTTCACGACGGACCGGTATCACGACCGCCCGCTCGTCATTCAGGGGCGCGGGGCGGGGCCGGAGGTGACGGCCGCCGGCGTTCTGGCCGACGTCGTCCGGGCGGCGCGCACGATGGCCTGAGCGGGCGGTCCCGCGCGCGTGGGCGTCACCGGATCCGCAAGAGCGCGGCGAGGTAGCCGAGGCCGGCCGTATAGCAGGCGGAGCCGATCCACAGCGCCGTCACGAGAGAGCGGTTGCTCGCCCCGGATTCGAGGGCGAGGAGCGTAACCATGATGCCGTTGTGCACGAGCGCGATGACGAGCCCGCCCACGAACGCCTGGCGAGGAAGGATGAGGAGCGACTCGCGTTCCTGGGCGGGGAAAAGCCCGAGGAGGAAGCCGACGAGCGTCTTCGTGAACATCTGGATGCCCCACGTGCCGTAGATGGCGTCCATGAGCAGGCCAAGACCGAAGCCGCCGACGGCTCCGTACCGCCGGCCGTACCGCAGGCCGAGCCATGCCACGAAGAGCAGCACCGCGTCCGGATAGGCGCCCCAGAGCCGAAGCCGCCCGAAGATCAGCCATTGCGCCGCCACGATGGCGAGACCAAAGGCTGTCTGTCGGAAAAAGGAGAGCATGGATCGGGCGTGTGCGGGAGACGGCGGCGTCCGGGCGTTGAGGAAACATCCAATCTACGAACCCGCCGCCCGAGAAGGTATAAGGCCGCTGGGGATGAAAAAGAATTTCACGGCGGCCCGCCCGGAGCGGAAGAAGCGGCCGGAGGCCGGAACCTCGGAGAACCATGCCGGGTTTGGAGCCACGGAGCGGGAGGCGCCGTATGAATCGCCGACCGCTGGAGTGAAGTCGCACATCCACCTCCGTTGAAATCGTATGGCCCGGTCTTCGAACAGGAATACGTCGCGTAAAAAAGGCCGCCGGTCGTCCGCTCCCGGACGCCGGACGAGCGGTCCGCGCTCCCGCGGGCGCCGTCAGGGCGGCGGGATGGTTTTAGACCGGCGCAACTACGTGCTGCTCATCGCCGGGGTGTGCGTCATCATCGTCGGATACGTCATGATGCGCCTGGAAAATGAGGTGGACGGCTTCATCTCGCTGTACGTGGCGCCGGTGTTGATCCTCGGGGGCTATCTCGAGATCATCTATGCCATCATGCGGCGGCCCGGATCGAAAGCGGAGTCGGAGAAGCCCGAAGCCGCCGCATAGCCGAACCGCCCCTCCTTCGACGCATGACACGGCTCATGCGGGAGCGAACGATCATGCCGAAGCCCACACGCGAAGCCTTCCGCGCCGCGCTCACCCCCGCCAGTGTCCGGGTGCTTCAGGTCATCTACATGGCCATCGCCTCGGGCGTGGGGCTCTTTGCCGTCGTCGTCGTCGCGCTCTTCTGGTTGCAGACCGGGGAAGTGGAACCGACGGAGACCCAGGTTTCGCTCGTGCGGTTCCTCACCCTTGCCCACGTCCTCACCGCCGCGGCGGTCTACCTCTTTGCGGGGCCGGTCATCTATCGGAAGGTGCTTGAGAAGGAGGCCCCGGACGCCGGAGCGCAGGGGGGCGAGGAGGTTCTGAAACGGATCCGCACCGCCGAGATCGTGCGGCTGGCGCTTTTCGAGGGCGTGGCCATGCTGGGGCTCTTCACCTGTCTCATGGGCGCGATCTTTGGCGTGTTCCGCCAGGCGCCCGTGTACTGGCTGAACCTGCTCTCTTCCTTTGTTTTGCTCGGCTTCGTCGGGCGCAACTTCCCTACCGCCGACCGCCTCGAAGCCGTTTTTCGCACGTATATCGAAGGCCGTCCGGGCGGATGAAAACCGCCGCCCCGGCTCGGAAGGAACGGCGATGCCAAAGGAAAAGGGGCGACCGCACAGGGGCCGCCCCATGGTTTCGGAGGGATTTTCGCGCCTTCGCTCAGTGGCCGTTGGAAGGCAGCGGGGAGGCGAACGCTTCCGGACGCCAGGAGAACATGTAGTCCGGGTCCTCGTGCTCGACGGCGAGCTTCGTGAGGCGGAGCGGGCGGAACGTGTCCACCATCACCGCGAGCTCTTCCGTGCCTTTCTTCCCGATGGAGGCTTCCACCGTGCCCGGGTGCGGCCCGTGCGCGATGCCGCCGGGATGAAGCGTGAACGACCCCCGCTCGATGCCGCGCCGGCTCATGAAATTACCCTCGGCATAATAGAGCACCTCATCCGAGTCGATGTTCGAATGATTGTACGGGGCCGGAATGGCCTGCGGATGGTAGTCATACAGGCGCGGCACGAACGAGCAGATCACGAAATTGCGCCCGGCGAAGGTCTGATGCACCGGCGGCGGCTGATGGATGCGCCCGGTGATCGGCTCGAAGTCGTGGATGGAGAAGGCGTACGGATACATGTAGCCGTCCCACCCCACGTAATCGAAGGGATGATAGCGGAAGAAGAGACGGTGGAGGTAGTCGTGCTTGGCGATGCGCACCTCGAACTCGCCCTCGGCGTCGATGGTCATGAGTTCGGACGGCGGGCGGACGTCGCGCTCGCAGAACGGGCTGTGTTCGAGCAGTTGGCCGAACTGGTTCATGTACCGCTTGGGGAAGCGCACCTCCGAGAAGCTCTCGATGACGAGCAACCGCCGCTTCACGCCTTCCTTGAACTTCCACCGGTGCGTGATCGTGCGGGGAACGTGCACGTAGTCGCCCGCGGTGAATTCGAGCACGCCGAAGGGACTCTCGAGCACGCCCTCGCCCTCGTGCACGAACACCACCTCGTCGGCGACGGCGTTGCGGTAGAAATAGTCCATCTCGTCGGTCGGCTCGGCCAGGGCGAGGCGCACGTCCTCATTGCCCATCACGTACCGCCGCGCCGCCAGCCAGTCGCCGCCACTCTCGATCTCGAAGCCCTTGATGTGGCGATGCCGGAGAAAGTCGAGGTCCGTGTATTCGACCCCGTACGGGATCGGGTCCTCGATGCGTTCGACCACCGTGGGGGGATGGAGATGGTAGGCGATGGACGAAATGCCGCTGAAGCCTTCCGCTCCGATCACCTCTTCGCTGTAGAGCCCGCCGTCGGGTTTGCGAAACTGTGTGTGCCGCTTGTGGGGGACCTGGCCCAGTCTGAAATAGTATGGCATGGTTCGATAGCGGATTGAGGATTGCGCAGGAACGCGCCGTCAGGCGCCGTCGGCGGCTCGTCCCGGCAATCGGCGGTTAAAGGTTTCCACGCAACGCCTGCTCCCGTTCGATGGACTCGAAGAGCGCCTTGAAGTTGCCCTTGCCGAACGAACGCGCGCCCTTGCGCTGGATGATCTCGTAAAAGAGCGTCGGGCGATCCTCGACGGGCTTCGTAAAGATCTGGAGCAGGTACCCCTCGTCGTCCCGGTCGACGAGGATGCCGAGCTCCTGAAGCGCATCCACCGGCTCGTCAATCTTGCCGACGCGTTCCTGAAGCTCGTCGTAGTACGTCGTGGGGACGGTGAGGAACTGCACGCCCCGGTTGCGAAGCGCCGTCACGGTTTCAAGGATGTCGTCCGTGGCCATCGCCACGTGCTGCACGCCGGGACCATAATAGAAATCGAGATACTCCTCGATCTGACTCTTCTTGCGCCCCGATGCCGGTTCGTTGATCGGGAATTTGATGCGCTCGTTCCCGTTGGCCATCACCTTCGACATCAAGGCGGAGTATTCCGTCGAGATGTCCTTGTCGTCGAAAGAGAGCAGGTTTTTGAAGCCGAGCACGTTCGCGTAAAAATCGACGTATTTGTTCATCTCGCCGAGGTGGACGTTGCCGACACAGTGATCGACGTACTTCAAACCCACCGGGCCGGGCTTCCAGAATGGATTCTCCCAGGCGACGAAGCCGGGCATGAACAGCCCGTGATAATCCTTCCGCTCGATGAAGCTGTGGATGGTGTCCCCGTACGTGGCGATGGACGCCCGCACGATGCGCCCGTGTTCGTCTTCGAGCACTTCGGGCTCCCGGATGGCCTTCGCGCCGCGCCGCACCGTTTCCTCGAACGAGTGCGCGGCGTCGTCCACCCACATCGCGATGTCCCGCACGCCGTCGCCGTGGCGCTTGATATGCTCGGCGACGAAGGAGTCGGGCGAGAGGGGAGTGGTGAGCACGAAGCGAATCTTGCCCTGCCGGAGAAGGTAGCTCGCTTCCTCTCGCGAGCCCGTCTCCAACCCGCGATAGCCGATGATCTGAAAACCGAAGGCGCTCTGATAATAATAGGCCGCCTGCTTGGCGTTTCCCACGTAAAACTCGATGTAGTCCGTCCCGTTGATCGGGAGAAAATCTACCTCGGGCGTGGAGGACGAAGGGGAGAGTACCTGTGTTGCTGCCATAACCTACCTCGCTTCACGATAGCTTGATCCGAAAACGAACGAAAAACAGGGCCGAGCCTCAGCCGCGACGCTCGCATCCAGGTGACGCGCATGAAATTTACACCGATGACCGGAAGCCCACGTTCCAAAGGTACACAATTTATTCGGGGTGAAAAGGGGATGGACGCCCGGGAAGATAAAGAATGCGCAAAAATAATCAGGTATGCCCGAATAATTATCGGAAATCAAAATATTATTCCGAATAAAGCTCGGTAGTGATTTCGCGGCGGCGCTTTTCCGGGACGCGCGACGGGAAACAAACCGGCGGGACCGGCATGAGCAAGCCGTTCCGTCATGACCCCGAACCCGTACGCCGGATGAAGCCCTGGCAGACTCTGAAGAGCCGGTATCTGCTCAAACGCTGGTGGATGAACCTGCGCGTGGACCACGTGCGCCTGCCCGGCGGGGCGGAGCTGCCGGAGTTTCACGTGATCGAGTATCCGGACTGGGCGTGCGTGGTTTGTTTCGCTGAAGACGGGCGGCTCGTGATGGTGGAACAGTATCGCCACGGCATTCGGCGCGTGAGCCTGGAGTTTCCCGCCGGCGCCGTCGACCCGGGGGAGGACTGCCTGGCGGCGGCGCGGCGCGAACTGCTCGAAGAGACGGGGTACGCGGCCGACGCGTGGATGCGGCTCGGCCGGTGCTCGCCCGAACCGAGCAAGCAGACCAACTACGCTCATCTTTTCGTGGCGCGCGGCGCCCGGCGTGTGGCCGAGCCGTCCTTCGATGAGGGCGAGGACCTCCGTTTGTGTCTCCTCGAACCCGACGAAGTGTTCCGTCGCGCGGAGTCCGGCGATATGATACACGGCATCCACCTGGCGGCGCTTTTCTGGGCCCGTCACCGGGGCCTTTTCGACGAGGGCGGAGACCCCGAGGCCACGTGAGGCTCGGCGTGGCGCATCATGCGGAGGAGCGGGACGTATCATCCCGATGCACGGGCAATAACCCACCGGGAGGATCGTTTGAAGACCGAGGAGAGACGGGCTCGTTCGACGATTCGAAAAGAGAGAAAAAAGATGCGGAGCCTGAGGATAGGGACCTTCGCGGCGGCGATGTTCGCGGTCGTCGCGCTCTCGGCGTGCGGGTCGCGCACCGGGGTGGTGGTCACGGGCTTCGAGGTGGCGCGGACCTCGTGGGATACCCTTCGGGTGCACGTCGCCTTCGGCGCGCGTAGGCTCTTCGGCGATCCCCGTCCGATACGGCCGGATGAGACCACAATCCACGTCTTCGACGCCGCTTTCGACACGTTGTACGCCGGGACGGACCCGGTCCTCCCCATCCCGGATGCCGACCTCGGGAGCGAGGAACGGCTGCTCGTCGAAGTGTGCGGGGCGTTCGGGGCGCATCGCGTCTGTGAACAGCGGGCGCTCCGGGCTTCCCCCAAACGGGTGCTCGCCGAGCCGGACATCGAATACCCCGTCGACGAGCGCTACGAACGGGGGCGTTTCCGCTTCGGGTTCGCCGTCGAACGGCAGCGCTTCGGTGAACAGACGTGGGAGCCCGTGGCGCGGCGGCGGCCCGTCGAGGGCTTCATGCTCGCGTATGTGGATACGGAAGTGGGCGCGCCCGTCCGTGTGCCGTTCTCCCGAAACCGGGGGCGCTTCGATCTGGCTTCGCTCGACCACTATCGCGACTTCAAATATGCCCTTCAGACCGAACTCTTCGACGGCCGGGAGGCCGCCGTCCGCTTCGATGTGTATGCGGATCTCATGGGCGCGGATCAACCCCTCACCTCCGTCGAGAAGCGCATCGTGCAGAAGACGAACGAAGAGCGAATGGCCGAAGTGGCGGCGTTCGTCCGCGAGGCCGGCGCGCGCGTGCTCGAACGTCTCGGCCTCGACCCCGGACGCCGAAGGGTATACGTCTTCGTCGACGACTGGACGTATGATCCGGGTGCGCGGGTCTACACGGTGACGGTGGAACTACACTGGGCGAGCGGCTTTTTCAGCCGGCGATGGCATGAACTCGACGGGCGGCTCGTGGTGAATGAGGACGGGAGCGAAGCCCGGTTCGAGCGTACGCGGGCGAAGGACGACGCCGAGCGCCGATGGCGCGAGCGCATTCCGGCGGATACGCTCCGGATCCCGAAGCTCCGGAGGCCCGATCACGGGCGTGAAGGGAACGTCGATCCGGAGCCGCCGAGGCGGAACCGGGTGAAGACGTGGTGACCGTCCGGCGAGACGAAAAACGTCGTTTCGAGACTCAGACGAAGAGGGGGGCCTCGTCGAGGTCCGGCGACTTTTTCCGATCCGGAAGCCAGCTCGAGGCAAAAGTGACGGCTCCGAGCGCCGCGCCTGCGCCGATGATCAACTCGGCGGAACGGGCCGTTGGAACGTGACGGGCCAGGAGAAAGACCGAAGCGGAGGTCAGGGAGAAGCCCACGGCGCGCATCATC
>JALSSK010000523.1 GCA_026984335.1 Rhodothermales bacterium | reverse complement strand
TGGTGACCTCTCAAAATGGAGCCGCGCTTCCTCCCGGAGCAGCCCTGATCGACGACTTCGAGAGCTATGAGGACGGCGGCTTGCCCACCCGCTGGAAATACCTCCACGATCGGAAGCTGATGCCGCTCGAACCGCGCTTCATGCGCCCGAAAGAGCGCTTCTACGTCGTGGACGACGGGGGGAACAAGGTGCTCCGCGTCTATACCGAAGGCGAAGCCGTGCACCTGACCATGGCAAACGAACCGGACGGCTTCGACTGGGACGTGCGGGAGCATCCGCGCCTTCGATGGGATTGGCGGGCGCTCCGCCTGCCCGAAGGCGCGCACGAGGACGACGACAAATACAACGACACCGGCGCGGCCCTCTATGTGTACTTCAAAATCACCGGCTTTGCCATGTTTCGGCGGCCGCAGGGCATCAAATACACGTACAGCAGTTCCTTGCCCGTAGGCGCCGTCGTCGATTACGGCAAGCTGAAGGTCATCGTGGTCTCGAGCGGGGCCGACGGCATCGGAGACTGGCACACCATTGATCGGAACGTGGTGGAGGATTACCGGATGGTCTTCGGCAAAGAGCCGCCGGAACGCCCGCTCTCCATCCGCCTGTGGGGCGACACGGACAACACCAAGAGCATCGGCGAGGCGGACTTCGACAACATCATGCTGTTGCCTCCGAAATAGGCGTCGGGCGCGCCGGAGAGGAGCGGGTCCGTCGGGGCAGTTCATCGGTCAATCCTTGAATCCATGAATCGTTTCTTTCAGTCGCTTCGGCCCTTCATTCGCTTCGTGGTTCGGCACGCAGGGGTGGTGCTCGTGGTGGCGACGATGCTTTCGGCGCTCGGCGTCTACTTTGCCCGCAACCTGAGCATCGACACGAACCTCGCCAACCTCGTCCCTTCGGATTATCCGAGTGTGCAGGCGCTCGAACGGCTGAAGGAGACCGTCGGGGCGGAGAGCGAGGTGGCAGTGGCCATCGAAAGTCCGTCCTTCGAAGCAAACAAAGCCTTCGCCGAGGCCCTCATCCCGCGCGCGCTGGCGCTCCGGGGCGAGGGGCGCGACGAGCCGTACTTCAGCCGCGTCGAATACCGGAACGACGTCACCTTCCTCGAAAACAACGCCCTCTACTTTGCCACTCCCGAAGAACTCGACCAGCTCGAAGCCTATCTGAAGGACAAGATCGAGCAGGCGAAGCTGGAGGCCAACCCGTTCTATTTCGACCTCGAAGACGAAGACGAGGCAAAGCCGGACTCGGTGGGGGAGGAACTGAAGGCCGTCTACGACCGGATCGTCACGAAGGAATATCCCATCTCCGACGACAGCACCACGATGGTGCTTCGCTTTTATCCCACCGGCGCGCAGACGAACATCGGCTTCCTCGAAGACCTGTACCGCGACCTCGGGCGGCTCATCGAGGAGATGAACCCGCAATCCTATCATCCACAGATGAAGGTCACGCTCGCGGGGCGGCTCCTCCGGCAGCTCACCGAAGTCAAGGCCATCGAGGACGACGTGACGAAATCGTTCGGCGCGGGCGTGACGGCGGTGCTTTTGCTCGTCGTCTTATACTTCTTTTATAAGGGCTACCGGGCCCGGGCGGGCAAGTCCTTCTCCGGGCGCATCCTGCTCTCCGAGCTGGCGCGCACGCCCGTGATGGCGCTCGTCATCGGGCTCCCGCTCCTGATGAGCCTTTCGTGGACGTTCGGCGTGGCGTACCTTGCCTTCGCCGAACTCAACCTGATGACCTCGACGCTTGGGCTCGTCCTCTTCGGCCTCGGCATCGACTACGGCATCCATTTCTACGCGCGATACACCGAGGAGCGGGCGCAGGGGCACGGCGTGAGCGAAGCCGCCGAGATCACCTTCACGAGCACCGGGCAGGCCATCACCGTGGGCGCGCTGACGACGTCGCTGGGCTTGTACGTGCTCGTCATGGCCGACTTCAAGGGCTTCAGCGAGTTCGGCTTCATTGCCGGCACGGGCATCCTCCTGGCCCTCGTGGCCATGCTCGTGGTGATGCCGGCCCTCATCGCCGTGTTCGAGCGTTGGCGGCTGCTTCACCTCGACACGACCGTCGGCGGCGCGGGCGCGCCCGAGGCGTCGGGACGGCGCTTCCCGGCGGCGCGTCCCATCGTGCTGGCGAGCCTGGCGGCGGTCGTGGCGGCCGTCATGCTCCTGCCGCGCGTCGACTTCGAGTATCAGTTCGGCAAACTCGAGCCCGTCTATGCCGAATACAACGCCCGCCGGGACATCGTGCGGCGCGTGTTCAAGCCCGGCAAGTATCGCAACCCGGCGTACATCGTCCTCGATTCTCCCGACGAGGCCCCGGCGGTGGTGGCCGCCCTCCGGAAGAAAATGGCGCAGGATACGCTCTCACCCACCATCGGGCGCGTCGAGAGCCTGCAGGATCGCTTCCCGATGACGCCCGAGGAACAGCAGAAAAAGCTTGCCCGCATCGCCGAGATCCGAAAGCTCCTCGACGACCCCTTTCTCCGCGCCGAAGACTCGCCGGACCTCGAACGCCTCCGACGCGCTGCACAGACCCGCGAGCCCATCCGCATCGATCAGGTGCCGGATTTTCTCAAAAAGCGCTTCAGTTCGAAGACGGGCGAGATCGGCAACTTCGTCATCATTTACCCCTCGGTCGGGCTCTCCGACGGGCGTATGTCGATGGCGTTCTCGGAGGACGTGGGGACGGTGGTGACGGACGACGGCAAGGTGTACCACGCCGGTTCCACGTCGCTCGTGGCGGCCGACATGCTCCGGCTCATGCAGGCGGAAGCGCCCGTGATGGTGGCGGCGACGTTCTTCATCGTGGTGCTGCTGATGCTGCTCAACTTCGGCTCGGTGCGGTGGGCGGCGCTCGCCATTCTCCCGCTCATCGTCGGCGTGCTGTGGATGCTCCTTTTGATGGAAGTCTTTGGCATGAAGCTCAATTTTTACAACATCATCGTCCTTCCCGCCATTCTCGGCATCGGCAACGACGCGGGGGTGCACATCGTGCATCGGTATCGCGAGGAGGGGCCGGGCTCGATCCGGCACGTGCTCCGCTCGAGCGGCGAACACGTGGCGATGGCGTCGATCACGACGATGATGGGCTTTGCCGGACTGCTGCTGAGTTTCCACCCCGGCCTTCGGAGCATCGGCGAACTGGCCGTGGTCGGCATCGGCGCGACGCTCGCGGCGGCGCTGATTTTTCTTCCGGCGCTCCTTCAGTGGCTCGAAGACCGGAAGGTCGCCGCGCATTCGGAGACCGCCGCGACGCCCGCCCCGTGATGCGCTTCGGCGAACGAAACGGGAACCGCGTTCACGCCGCCAGCTCTTCTTCGACCTCCGAAAGCGCGGGGACGCCCGAGGTGAGGGTCCGGAGCACGTGCACGTGCCGGTCGGCGATGGCGGACCAGCAGAAGGTGTCGGCGGTGTATGCGGCGGCGCGGCGGGCGGCGTCTTCGAGGGCCGCCCGGTTGTGATAATACGCCATGATCGCTTCGGAGAAGGCCCACGCGTTCCCGCTTTCGACGAGGCGCCCGTTGACGCCCTCCGCGATCACGTCGCGGATGCCTTCGAGGTTGGAGGCGATGGTGGGCAGGCCGCCGCCGAGCCCGGCTTCGAGCATCACCACGCCGAAGCCTTCGAGGTCGTCGCGGACGGGCACGTTGGGCATGACGAAGAGGTCCGCGCCGCGATAGAGCGTTTCCAGGGCTTCTTCCGAGACGCGCCCGAGCAGGCGCACCCGGTGTTCGAGCCCCCGCCGGGCGACGGCGGCCCGGATGTTTTCGGCTTCGGGCCCGTTCCCCGCGATCCAGTAGTGCACGTCTTCGGGCAGGAGCGGCATCACCTCGTCGATGAACCAGGCGAAGCCTTTGCGCGGCACGTGGCGGCCGACGCTGCACAGGAGCAGCCCGTCGGCGTCAAAGGGCGGGGTGAGGTCGGGAAAGGCCGTGCGGAGCTCCCGGCGCATCGCGTCGCGGCCGGCGAGGGGGCGGAAGCGCCGCATGTTGATGCCGTTCGGGATGACGTGGATTTTCTCCTCCGGCACGCCCCGCTCGCGGCACACCCCCGCGCTCGCGTGGCTGACGGGATGCACGGCGTCGAGCATCCCGAAGGCGCGGCGAACGGCCCGCTGATAGGGCAGAATCGGCGTGGTGACGTCGCGCCCGTGCACGATGGCGGCGGTGACGATGCCGTTCGCCTGAAGCAGACGCTTCGGGAGAAACATAAGGGCGGGCGTCACGATGGAGGAAAAAAGGATGGCGTCGACCTCACGGCGCTCCGCGAGACGGCGGATGAGGCGACGGCCCTGCGCCAGATAGAACGGACCCTCGATCCAATGGCGCGTCCACGACTTTTGGAGCAGGTGCGCGGAGAGCTCGAGGTCGGTGCGTTTCGTGAGCGCTTCATAAAGCTCCGTCGCGACGCGCTGCATACCGCCCATGTTGGACAGCGGGCGGTCGGTGGGAGGGAACGAGTGGGAAACGAAGAGAAGACGCAAGTGATTTCGGTGGGTTGCGTTCGAAAAGGGTCAGAGGGCGCCGTGGAGGCGTTTGATTTGCCGGCGGACGGCGCGCGGCGAACGGTCTTCGGGCGAAGCCGGGCGGAGGATCTCGTCGTAATAGGCCAGCATGCGGCCCATGACGGCGTCCCAGTCGAACGACTGCGCGCGCGTCAGAGCGGCCTGCCCCATCTGACGCCGGAGCTCCGGGTCCTCCACGAGGTTCGTCACGTATTCGAGGAAAATGTCGGCGCGGTCCGTTTCGGCGAGGTAGCCCGTATCGCCGTGGCGCACGAGGCTGTTCGAGCCGGGCGCGTCGGCGCACACGGCCGGCAGCCCCGAGGCCATCGCTTCGAGCGTCACGTTGCCGAACGTTTCGGTCGCGCTCGGGAAGACGAACACGTCCGAGGAGGCATAGGCCCGCGCAAGGCTTTCGCCGGAGAGGTAGCCGGTGAAGATCGTCTCGGGCAGTTGCGCCTCGAGCGCCGCCCGCGCCGGCCCGTCGCCGACGATCAGGCTGCGATGCCGGATGCCGCGCGCCTTCAGCCCCTCGATCACGCGGGCATAGACGTCCGGCCCCTTCTCCCAGACGAGCCGGCTGATGAAGCTGACCACCACCTCGTCGTCGGCGATGCCGAGCGAACGCCGCCACTCGAACGAGCGGCGCGACGGATGAAAGAGCGCCGTGTCGACGCCGCGCGGCCACAGGCGGAAGTTGGCGTGGATGCCCTGCGCCTTCAGCACATCGACCATCGCGGGCGTGGGGACGTACAGGTGGGCGCACCGGCGGTAATACCAGCGCAGCCAGACCCAGATGGGCCCGTCGAGCCACTCGATGTTGTAAAACTTGAGGTACGAGCTGAAGTGGGTGTGGTACGAGGACACGATGGGCGTCTTCCAGAGGATGGCCATGCGCATGGCGTGCAGGCCGAGAAAGTCGGGGGTGGCGACGTGGAAGAGGGTGGGGTTGAAGAGGCGGAGGGCCCGCCGCGCCGTCCGCGAAAGACCGAGCGAGACGCGGTACTCGCTTCGACCCGGCAGGGCAAAGGAAGGAATCGGGATGAGCGTGCCCTGGTGCTGGATGGGCGGATGGTCGACGGTCGGAGCGAAGACTTCCACCTCGGCGCCGTGGTCTTCGAGGTAGCGCACGAGCCGGTTGAGCGTCAGCGAGACGCCGTCGGCAATGTGGTTGTACGCGCCCGAGAAAAGCGCGATGCGCCTCGGCGTCCCGGCGGCGTCTCCGTGGTGATATGTCTCCGGCTTTTTGAACATGGTGGATCCAGACGTCTCGGCGCGGTCGCCGGCAGGTCCCTCTGAACGAGCGATGGCAGGGAAGGTTTGGGGGCGCGGCCTGCCTCGGGCCCTTTTCGGGCACGGCTTAAGAGGGAATTCATGGGAACCTCGGGGAAAGCGGACGCCCGGCAATCCCTCATAGGTTTAGCATAGCCGCCGGGTATTACGAGAAAGTAACGGCGGCGTCGGGAATTCTGCGAGGAGCCGGACGTGGCGGGCAGGCTCACAGCGCCTTCCGGAGGAACCGCCCGGTGTGGCTTTCCGGGTGTGCGGCGAGGGCCTCCGGCGTGCCCGCCGCCACCACGAAGCCGCCGCGCCGCCCGCCCTCGGGGCCGAGGTCGATCACGTAGTCGGCGCACCGGATCACGTCGAGGTTGTGTTCGACGATGAGGACCGAGTGCCCCGCCTCCACGAGCCGGTTGAAGGCGGCAAGGAGCTTGCGAATGTCGTCGAAGTGGAGGCCGGTCGTGGGCTCGTCGAAGATGTACAGCGTGTGCTCCTTCGTGCTTTTGCCGAGGTGCGCGGCGAGTTTGATGCGTTGCGCCTCGCCGCCGGAGAGCGTGTTCGAGGGCTGCCCGAGCGTCAGGTAGCCGAGGCCGATGTCCTGAAGCACCTTGAGTTTTTTCGAGAGGGCCGCCTCGTCCGCGAAAAACTCGACCGCCTCGTCCACGGTCATCTTGAGGATGTCGTCGATGTTTTTGCCCCGGAGCCGGATTTCGAGGATGTCCTGCTTGTACCTTTTGCCTTTGCACGCCTCGCACTCGAGGAAGAGGTCGGCCAGGAACTGCATCTCGATGCGCACGACGCCCTCGCCCTGGCACACCTCGCACCGTCCGCCGGGCACGTTGAAGGAGAAGTACCCCGGCTTGTACCCCCGGATGCGCGCCTGATAGGTGTTCGCGAGGAGCGCGCGGACGGCGTCGAAGGCCTTGACGTACGTGACCGGGTTCGAGCGGGGCGAGCGGCCGATGGGGCTCTGATCGACCATCTCCACCTGATCGACGAGCATGTGCCCGCGCAGGGCGTCGTGCGCGCCCACCTTCTGTCCGTCCGCCTGGCCCTTGAGGCGGCGCAACGCCCGGTAGAGCGTGTCGTGCACGAGCGTCGATTTGCCGGAGCCGCTCACGCCCGTGACGCACGTGATGAGGCCGAGCGGGAAGGCGACGTCGAGCCGTTTGAGGTTGTGCTGGCGCGCGCCTTCGAGCCGGAGCGCGAAGGCCTCATCGACGGGGCGGCGCCTCTTCGGCGTCTCGATCTTTTTCCGGCCGCTCAGGTACGCGCCCGTGAGCGAGGCTTCGTCCCGCATCAGCTCATCGAACGTGCCCTGAAAGACGAGCGCCCCGCCGAGCCGCCCGGCGCCGGGGCCGAGGTCCACGATCTGGTCGGCGCGGCGCATCATCTCGGCCTCGTGCTCGACGACGAGCACGGTGTTGCCGATGTCGCGGAGGTGCTCGAGGATGCGGATGAGCCGGTCCGTGTCGCGCGGGTGGAGCCCGATCGACGGCTCGTCGAGCACGTAGAGCGAGCCCACGAGCGAGGAGCCGAGCGACGTGGCCAGGTTGATGCGCTGGCTCTCCCCGCCGGAGAGCGTCTGCGAGAGCCGGTCGAGCGTGAGGTAGTCGAGCCCGACTTCGACGAGGTACCGGAGGCGCTTGCGGATCTCGGCGAGCACGCGCCCGGCCACGGCTTCCTCGTGGGCGGAGAGCGTGAGATCATCGAAAAAGTCCTTCGCGTCCCTGGTGGTCAGCTCGCTCACCTCGCCGATGTGGAGCCCGCCCACCTTCACGTAGAGCGCCTCCTTCCGCAAGCGGTAGCCGTGGCACTCCGGGCAGCGCGTGTAGCCCCGAAAGCGCGCGTGATAGATGCGATAATGCATCTTGTAGGCGTGCCGCTCCAGAAAACGGAAGAAGCCGTGGATGCCGGCATATTCGCCCCGGCCCTCCCACACGATCTCTTTCTCCCGCTCCGAGAGCCGGCGGTACGGCGCGTCGATGTCGATGCGTTCCTCGGCGGCTACGCGGATGAGGTCGCGGAAGTAGGCGTTCCACTGTTCGGTGCGGAACGGTGCGATGGCGCCCTGCCGGATGGAGAGGTCGGGGTTCGGGATGATGAGGTCCGGATCGAGACCGGGCACGCGCCCGAAGCCCTGGCACGCCGGGCACGCGCCGACGGGGCTGTTGAAGGAAAAGAGGTGGGGCGTGGGCTCCTCGAAGCGCATCCCGTCGCGCTCGAAGAACTCGCTGAAATCGAGGCGGGGGCCGCCTCCGGCCGCGAGCGCGACGCACCGCCCGCCGCCTTCGCGGAAGGCCTGCTCCACCGAGTCGGCGATGCGGGTGAGGGCGGCCTCGTCGCCTTGCTTCATCACGAGGCGGTCCACGAGCACGAGCAGCCGCTCCCGCGCGATGCGCACCTTCTCCGGCGGCGTCTCGTTCAGGTCGATGACCGTCTCCGTCCGGCCCGCCTCGGCTTTCTTCTCCGTCGGAAGCGCCACGAGGCGGAAGAAGCCGCGCTGCCGGAGCACTTCGAGCTCTTTCTTGACGGAGCTTTTCTTGTGGGCGGGGAAGGGGAAGCACAGGTAAAAGCGCGTCCGGTCCTCGAGCGTGGCGGCGAGCGTCTCGGCGACGGAGCGGGGCGAGTCCTTCGTCACCGGCTCGCCGCTCACGGGCGAGATCGTCGTGCCGATGCGGGCGAAGAGCAGGCGGAGGTGATCGTAGATCTCGGTCTGCGTGGCGACGGTCGAGCGCGGGTTCTTCGAGGTGGTCTTTTGCTCGATGGCGATGGCCGGGGCGAGCCCCGTGATGAGGTCCACGTCCGGCTTGTCCATCCGTTCGAGGAACTGCCGGGCATAGGCGCTCAGGCTCTCGACGTACCGCCGCTGTCCCTCGGCATAGATGGTGTCGAACGCAAGCGAGCTTTTGCCGGAGCCGGAGGGTCCGGTGAAGACGATGAGCTTGCCTTTCGGGAGGTCGAGGCTGAGGCCCTTGAGGTTGTGTTGCCGCGCGCCGCGAATGACGATGAAGCGTTTGGGGGAGACGGGGACATCGGCCCCGTTGGCGGGGACGGGCGCGGCGGCGGAAGGCGTGTGGGGCATCGGCGCGAAGGGCTGGCTGCGTTCGGGAAAAGGCCGTCGCACGTATACGTTCATGTGCGAAGCATGTGCCCGCCGCGCGCGGGAAAAATCGGGGGGCGAAGAGGACGGCTAAAGTGTCCGGCATACTGGACGATGTCAGCCTCAGATGCCTTGAGAAAAATTGAAAACAGGCCTCATTGCCGGGCGCCGTTTCCGGAGCTTTCCGGTCGTCCCCTCTGATCTTTGTACAAGGTGGAGGTGACGGACCTGCTGCTCGTCCCCGGAACGGGCAGCGACGCGACGGTCTACGCGGCCGGCGAGTACGTCAGCGACGGCGCGACGTCGAGCTACGGCGTCAAGGTCGTCGACTATGCGGCGGGCGCCGGCGTCACGTTCACCAACGACATGAACGGCGCCTCGGGCGTCATCACGAACTTCGGCGGGGCCGACCTCGCGGTCAACGATGCGGACGGCTCCGTGTGGACCTGCGGGCAGAACAGCGCCGGCGAGCCGCGTGTGTACCGCCTCGCCCCGGGGAGCGCCACGTGGGAACTGATGCCGACGGTGGGTCTGCCGGCGGCCCCCGGATGCACGGCGCTCACCATCGGCATGGACTCCGGCGGCAACGACGTCCCGTACGTCGCCGTCGGGGAGCAGGTGTACTTCAACCCGGTCGAGGGCTCCGGCGACGATGAGACCACCGGGAGCTGGCTCGCCGACCCGGCGCCGACCTATCCGGCGGGCATGGAGATCAACGTGCTCTTCTGGGACGAGCTGCTCGTGGGCACGGGCGCGGGGCTGTACGGGCACACCGAGAGCACGCCGCTGCCGGTCGAGCTGGCCTCGTTCGAGGCCGCCGCCGACGGGCGCGACGCCGCGCTCACGTGGACCACCGCCTCCGAGACGAACAACGCCGGCTTCGAGGTGCAACGCTTCGACGACGGCTGGCACGCGCTCGCCTTCGTCGAGGGCTACGGCTCCACCGCCGGGCCGCACACCTACTCCTACCGCGTCACCGGCCTCGACCCCGGCACACACCGCTTCCGCCTCAAACAGGTCGACTTCGACGGACGCTTCCGTCTAAGCCCGGAGGTCGAGGTGCGCGTGGCTCTGCCCGACGCCTTCTTCCTGGCGGCGTACCCGAACCCGTTCAACCCGGAGACGACGCTTCGGCTGGCCGTGCCCGAGACGCAGCGGGTGCGCGTGGCGGTCTACGATCTGCTGGGCCGCCGCGTGGCGCTGTTGTATGCGGGCCGTCTCCCCGGCGGAGAAACGCAGACGTTCCGTTTCGACGGCGAGGGCTTCCCGAGCGGGCTCTACGTGATCCGCGTGGACGGCGAGCACTTCCACACCGCGCGCACCGTGACGCTCGTGAAGTGAGCCCCGCCGACATGACCCTTGCGGCCTATCCGCGGCCCGCGTTCCGATGTGAGCGCGGGCCGCGCGCCGTTCGGGAAAAATCGACAACCGGGCGACGCGTTTGAAAGGGTGGATTTTGATCCCCGAATCATGCGTCGTATTCTATAGCAAATAGAGGACGCTGAGTTCGCGCGATGTGCCTCTTCCGATGGTTTTCCTCCCCACCAGAACCTTACGGACATGTGCGAACTCAGCATCACCGGCGTGGTCGGCATCCATGTGCCGCCGGACGAGCACCCGAACCGCATCGAGGTCACGGGAACGGTCACGGACTGCGAGACCGTTCAGGTCACAATCAACGATGCCGGGCCGGTAACGGCCGACGTGCCCGGCGGAAACGGCGCGTGGACGGCGGTTTTCACGGAGGGCGCCGAATACCCGGTTCAGGGCTTTCGATGCGGCGAAGCGCTCAAGGTGCGGGCTTCGTGCATGGACGGCGACTGCCCGGCGGCCGAGTGGAACGGCGCGCTCGTGTGCCGTCCCGAAGACGCGCCGTGCCCGTCGGTGACGCTGGAGGTGACGGACGTCGCGACGGAGTGTGGGCCGGACGGCGCGTACGCCGTCACGCTCAAGGCCACCATCACGGGCGCGCCGCCCGATACGGTCTATGAATGGGACTTCGGCAACGGGGAGGACGAGGCGGGGCTGCTTACCACGCCCGTGATGTCGCTCACCGTGCTTTATGCGCCCGGCGGCCCCTATACCTCCACGTTCGGTTTCATCCTCCCGCAGGGATGCGCCTCCGCGAGCCTCGAGGTCGGGCCCTTCGACCCGTGCCCGCCCGAATGTCCCACGGCGACCGTCGAGGTGCTCGCCGTGGCGCGCGAATGCGTGGACGGCGCCCGCGCGGCCACGCTCCGCTTCACCGTCACCGGCGGGAACGAGACGACGGTGGCGTACCTCGACTTCGGCGACGGGACGAACAGCCCGCCCGTGATAGCCGCGCCGGGCGAGACGGTCGCCTCCGAGGCGTACCTCGACGATCCGGTCACGCACGCGTACGAGGCGCCCGCCGAAGGGCTGCCCCCGGCGACGTACACGCCGCGGGTCGTCTTTTCGCCGCCGTTCGACGATTGCCCGCCCGTCCCGCTCGATCCGCCCCTTTCCATCGAGCCGTGCGCGCCGGAATGCGAGCGGTATCGCGTGGAGCGCCTGCGCGTGGAGGTGGGCGCGTGCGAGGGCGAGCGCCGCCCGGTCACGGCGACGGTTGCGGTCTCGGGAGACGAAGCGCCGGCGTCGTTCCAATGGACGTTCTCCGACGGCGCGGAGGAGACGACGGCGGAGGATCACGCGACCCACACGATGGACGCCGCGGAGACGACCGAGGCGTCGGTGGCGGTGCTCGTGACGTGGCCCAACGGATGCACCGACCTCGCCACGGAAGCCTTCACCCTCGAGGCCTGCGCGCCCGCTCCTGATGAGAACGGCGACGGTGGCGATGGCGACGACGGTGACAGTGGCGGCGATGGTGACGGTCCGCCTTCTCCTCCATGGTGCGGCTTTTTGCGCATCCTCGGGCTGATCCTGCTGATCGTCGGGCTGGTGCTGATCTTCGGCGGCGCGTGTGCTTCGAACGTGCCGGTGGCCGTTCTGGGCGGCGTGCTGGCCGTGGCGGGAGCCGCGCTCCTCATCGCCTGGGCGATCCTGTGCGCGGGCTTCGCGGGCGGTTGCCGGATGCTTCAGCAACTCATCGAACTGCTGAGCATCATCGAGATCGTGCTCACCATCCTGGCGATTGTCTTCGGCATCCTGTCCATCTTCGAGATCGGCCTGCCCTGCCTGATCGGGACGGTCATCGACTGGGGGATCGTCGGCTTCCTCATCGCCGTGCTGACGCTGATTTTCGGGCAACTCGGCTGCCAGTTCCGCCGCCCGACGCTGATCGACAGCTTTCTCGGGATGTTCGGTCTCGGAGGGTGAGCGTCCGGCCGAGCGGGGTCACTTTGCCCAGATGAAGCGGTCGTCGAGGCCGTCTTTCTGCCAGTAGAACGGCTTGCGGGCGCGCGGGTGGTTGCCGATCTCGTTCATCGTCTCGGCCTCGAAGAGGCGTCCGTTCGCCATCACGTACCGGATGTGCTCGCTTTGCCGGATGTCGTCGAGCGGGTTGCCGTCGAGGACGAGGAGGTCGGCGAGTTTGCCCGGTTCGAGCGAGCCGAGGTCGGCGTCGAGGCCGAGGTATTCCGCGCCGGAGAGGGTGGCCGCGCGGAGCGCCTCGTGGTTGGTCATGCCGCCCTGCGCGAACATCCACAGCTCCCAGTGCGCCGCGAGGCCCTGAAGCTGCCCGTGCGCGCCGAGCTGCACCTTGCCGCCCCGGTCGATGAGCGCCTTGGCGCTGCCGGCCACCGTGATGTGGAAATACTCCTCGTCGGGGATCATCGTCGGGCGTCGGGCGCGGGCATCGAGCGGCGGGCGCGGGTAGAAGTTGAGCAGGCGCGGCTGGTCCCACACCTTCGTGTGCTCGTACCAGTAATATTCGCCCGAGGGGCCGCCGTAGCTCACCACGAGCGTCGGCGTATAGCCCACCGCGTTCTCGGCCCACAGCGAAAGCACGTCGTCGTACAGAGGCGCGACGGGGAGGTTGTGCTCGATGCCCGTGTGGCCGTCGAGGATCATCGTCAGGTTCGTGAAGAACGTCGAGCCGCCTTCGGGCACGACGAGCATCTCGTATTCGCGGGCCGCCTTCAGGATCTGCTGGCGCTGTTCGCGGCGGGGCTGGTTATAGCTTTTGACCGAGAATGCGCCGACGGCCTTCATCCGGCGGAGGTGCGAGCGCGCATCGTCGAGGCTGTTGATGACGGCCTTGAAATCGCCGTCCGCGCCGTAGAGGATCGTGCCGGTGGAGAAGATGCGCGGCCCGACGATCTCGCCCGCCTTGACGAGCTCGGACTGGCTGAAGACGAACGCGGTGTTCGCCGAGGGGTCGTGCGAGGTGGTCACGCCATAGGCGAGGTTGGCGTAATACGTCCAGTTTTGCCGGGGCGAGGGGCCGGAGAAGAAGTGGTTCGCGTGGGCGTGCACGTCGATGAGGCCGGGCATGATGGTCCGGCCCGTCGCGTCGATGACGGCGGCGCCTTCGGGCACGGCGACGGCGTCCACCGGGCCGACGGCGGCGATACGGTTGCCCTCGACGACGACCGTGCCGCGCTCGATGACCTCGTCCCCGTTCATCGTGATGAGGCGCGCGCCCACGAGCGCCACCGTGCCCGAAGGCGCGTCCGTGGGCACGGTCAGGCCGATCTTCACGCCCGTCGTGTCGATGGGCGGCAGGTCCTCCGGCGCGCCCTCGACGAACGTGAAGCTGTCCTTCAGATCGCGCGTGAAGTATTCGGGGCCGAGCACCCAGTGGAGCTTCCGGCTGTCGGCGGACCAGTGGAGGTACAGCCCGGCGTCCCGTGTGACCTTCGTGATGGGGATGGCCTTCGTGTCCTTGTTCAGATCGATGGCCTTGCCCGTCTTCGGCAGCGGGGCGATGTATGCGTTGAAAAGCTCGGTGAACGCCACCCACTGCCCGTCCGGGCTCGGCACGACGCGGTTGACGTATTTGAGGTGGAACAGCGTGCGCTCGTCGCCGCCGTCGAGGCGGACGCTCTTGTAGCGCTTGTCGAGGCCGCCGCCTTCCATGAAGAAGATGCGCGCGCCGTCGGCGTTGAAGCGGGCGTCATAGCCGCGCTCGCGGATGCGTGTGCCCGCGCCGCCGGAGGCGTCCATCCAGTACAGCCCCGGCGCGACGCCGTGCACGTAGCCGAGGAGCGCGTTGCCGGTGCCGCGGCGGTAGACGATCATCGCGCCGTCGGGCGAGAAACGCGGCTCGTGATAATAGCCGGGGCGCGTGGTCAGCGTCTGCCGCTCCCGTCCGTCGAGGCGCACCTTGCGGATCGCGCCGAGGGCGTCGTCGTCCCACGTCGTGTACACGATCCACTGCCCGTCGGGGCTGAAGTCGGGCGCGTATTCGAAGACGTCGTCGTTCGTGAGGCGTTCGGGTGCGCCGCCGGGGAGGGCCTTTTTCCACAGATGGCCGACGGCGTGAAAGACGAGCGTCCGCCCGTCGGGGGAGGTGGCGGCGTCTCGGATCATCTTCGCCTCGAACGTGGGCGGAGCCACCTTCTGCCGGAAGTGCACGGCCTCGGTGACGGTCTGCTCCACGTCGGCTTCGAAGGGGATCTCCGTCGCGGCTTTCGTCGCCACGTCCACGTTCCACAGCTTGCCCCGTGCCCAGAGGATCACGTTCCGGCTGTCGGGCGTCCAGTCGAAGGCGGGATAGACGCCGAAGATGGCCCACGCCTCCTGCTGGTCGTGGCTGAGGCCGTCGAAGATCGGGCGCCGGGCGCCGGTGTCGAGGTCGTACACGTAGAGCACGCTCTTGCCGCGCACGCGCCGTACGAAGGCGACGTGTTTGCCGTCGGGCGAGGGCTGCGGACGCACGGAGCCGCCGTTGCCGGTGATGAGGTTCTTGATCTCGCCCGTCTCCCGGTCGAGGCGGCGGATGACGTAGATCTGCCCGTTCGGGTCCTTGTTGTACCGGAAGAACGGGCCGGGGCTCACGTCCTCGCTGAAGTACACGTACCGTCCGTCGGGGCTGAGGGCGATCTCGTTGCCCTGATCCTGCTGGTCGTTCTTGCGTTTGGTGAGTTGAAGGCCGGTTCCGCCGGTGACGTGATACATCCACACCTCGCCCGCGCCGAGCGAGCGCGTGGAGGTGAAGTGTTTCCGCCCGAGGAGGTATTCGCCGTCGGGCGTCCACGCCGGGCCGTTGACGAGGCGGAACGTCTCCTTCGTCACGGCATGGGCGTCGGAGCCGTCGGCGTTCATGACCCACAGGTTGTCGGCGCCGCCGCGGTCGCTCGTGAAGGCGATGCGCGCGCCGTCGGGGCTGAAGCGCGGCTGCACGTCGAAGGCCGGGCCGCTCGTCAGCCGCGTGGCCTTGCCGCCGGAGATCGGGAGCGTATAGAGGTCGCCGAGCAGGTCGAAGACGAGGGTTCGCCCGTCGGGGCTGACGTCGAGGTTCATCCACGTGCCCTCGGTGGTGGTGAAGGCGACGGTCTTCGTCGGGCCGTGGGCGGCGGCGACGTCCCACGCCTCGTCGGCGTCCTGCGCGAGGGCGGGGGCAAGGAGCAACAGGAATGGGAAAAGGAGGAGAAGGAGGCGGTTGCGCATGACGGTCGGATCGGATGGCGAGGGCAGCGTGTGCGGGGCAAACTACGGCGGCTTCGCCGGAGGAGCAATCGCCCGTGCGTCGCGTTGGCACGTTTGTGAGGTTGCGCGTTAAAACCGTTGAAGATCCCTTTGTATTCCGCAGCGCGTATCCCGTCCGCAACATAAAACGCGCAATCATTCCCATACCCGCATGCTCATGGCCCGCCAATCAAAAGCCCGAATGTTTCCTCGTCTCCTGGCCCCGATGCTCGTCGTCCTCGCGATGACGGCTTCCGGGTGCGGTTCGTCGCCCGAGGAGGAGATCGTGGAGGGCGGGCCGCCGGAGGAGGAGATCATGGAGGGCGGCACGCCGGGGACGTTGACGCTCGAAGCGGCCTTCCCGAACCTGCGCTTCACGCGCCCCGTCGATCTGCAGCGCGCGGGCGACGGCTCCGGGCGGCTCTTCGTCGTCGAGCAGGCGGGCGTCATCCGGGTCATCCGCATCCTCGACGACGGGGGCGCCGTCGCCGTCGCAGAGGTCTTCCTCGACCTCCGCGCGCGGGTCAACGACCAGAGCAATGAGAAAGGGCTCCTCGGCCTCGCCTTCCACCCGAACTTCGCCGAGAACGGCTTCTTCTTCGTCGATTATACGGCGTCCGACCCGGAGCGGACGGTGGTGGCGCGGTACACGGTCGATCCCGCCGACCCGTCGCGCGCCGACCCTGCGCGCGAGACGGTGATCCTCGAAGTGGCGCAGCCGTTCAACAATCACAATGCCGGGCAGATCGCCTTCGGTCCGGACGGCTACCTCTACGTCGCCCTCGGGGACGGCGGCAGCGGCGGCGATCCGCAGGGCCACGGGCAGAACCGCGCCACCCTCCTCGGCTCGATCCTCCGCATCGACGTGGACGCGCCGGATCCGGGACGCGCCTACGGCATTCCGCCGGACAACCCGTTCGTCGGCGCGCTGTGCGGCCCGCTCGGATGCCGGGAGGAGATCTTCGCGTACGGGTTCCGCAATCCGTGGCGGTTCAGCTTCGACCCGGAGACCGGCCGGCTGTGGGCCGGAGACGTGGGGCAAGGCGACTGGGAGGAGATCGACCTCGTGGAGAAGGGACGGAACTACGGGTGGAACGTGATGGAGGGCAATCACTGCTTCAACCCGCCCACCGGATGCGACCCCTCGGGGCTGACGCCGCCCGTGTGGGAGTACGGGCACGACGTGGGCGCGGCCGTCACCGGAGGCTACGTCTATCGCGGGACGAGCGCGCCCGGGCTTGCGGGCAAATACGTGTATGCGGACTTCGGCTCCGGCCGCATCTGGGCGCTCACGTACGACGGCGCGAAGGCTTCGAACGAAGAGCTTTTCGACACCACGCTCGCCATTGCCTCTTTCGGCGTGGACGAGCAGGGCGAGCTGTACCTGTGCGCCTTCGACGGCCGTATTTATCGCTTCGCCGAGCGGTGACCGCCCCGTCGGTTGGCATGTGGAACAGTGGCGCGGCGCTTCCGTAGCACGCTATCCGCCCCTATCCGGTTCAAAGTTCGAAGGTTGAGCACTGCGGGCGTTGAACCATGAAAAGCAAAACTTTATGACGTTTCTCAACCCGCTGCTTCTGTTCGGTCTGGCGGCGGCGGCGATCCCGCTGATCATCCACCTGTTCAACTTCCGTCGTCCGAAGAAGGTGGATTTCAGTTCGCTCGCCTTTTTGAAAGAGCTGCAGAAGACGACGATGCAGCGGGTGCGGATCAAGCAGTGGCTGCTGCTGGCGCTTCGCACGCTGGCGATCGCGTGCCTCGTGCTCGCCTTTGCGCGTCCGACGCTCACCGGCGGGCTGGCCGGAACGCTTGGCGGGCGCGCCCCCGCCTCGCTCGCCCTCGTGCTCGACAACTCCCTCTCGATGACCCTCCGCGACGCGCAGGGCGGCTACCTCGATCAGGCGAAGGCCCTCGCCACGGGCATCATCGATCAGATGGAGCCGGGCGATGCGACGACGATCCTCACCACGGCGGATCACACGCTCGCCGACCCCGTCGCCTATCGGAACCGGGGCCCCGCCCGCGACGCCGTCGAAGCGGTGACGGTGGCTTCCGGCGCGTCCACCGTTTCCCGGACGCTGGCCCGCGCGGCAGCCCTCCTCGATGCCGCGCCGAACCTCAACCGCGAGGTGTACGTCCTCTCCGACCTTCAGGCGAGCACCCTGGCGGACTCCGCAGCGGTGTCCGTGCCCGAGGGGGTCCGTGTGGCGCTCCTTCCGGTGGGCACGCGCGAGTACGACAACGTGGCCGTCACCGACGTGCGGGTGGTCAGCCGCATCGTCGAGGCGGGGCAGCCGGTGCGCATCGAGGCGATCCTGGTGAACTACGGCGCCGAGCCCGTCGAGGGGTACGTGGCGAGCGTCTACCTCGAAGGCGAGCGCGTGGCGCAGGCGTCCGCCGACCTCGCGCCCGGCGCGTCCGCGAAGGTGTCGTTCGCCGCCACGCCGAAGCGGCACGGCTGGCTGGCCGGCCTCGTGCAGATCGAGGACGACGGCTTCGAATATGACAACGTGCGCTATTTCACACTGAACGTGCCGGAGCGGCGGCGCGTGCTCATCGTGCGAGGCGAGGGACAGCGCACCGACTTCATCGAACTGGCCCTCTCGCCCGAACTGGCCCGCAACCGCGTGATCTTCGAGGCCGACACGGTCCCGGAAAACGCCCTCGCGGCGACGGGGCTGGGCGCGTACGACGCCGTCGTGCTGGTGGGCCCGCGCACGCTCTCGAGCGGCGAGGTCGCTTCGCTGGCGCGCTACGTGGAGGAAGGCGGCGGGCTGATGCTCTTCCCCGGCGCGGGCGCGCAGGCGGCGGACTACAACGCCCTCTTCGACGCGCTCGGCGGCGGGCGCTTCACCGGCTTCAGCGGCGCCCTCGGGCCGGGCCGGGCCATCGCCGCCTTCGACCGGGTGGACCTCGAACACCCGCTCTTCGAAGGCGTCTTCGAGCCGTCTGCCGCGCGCCGGAAACAGAAGGTGGAGAGCCCCGAGATCTACTTCGCGATGGACTATGCGCCCGGCAGCGCCGGAGAACAGACGCTCATCCAACTCTCGAACGGCAAACCTTTTCTGGAAGAGCTCCGGCACGGGCGCGGCGCGGCGTTCCTCCTGACGGTCGCCCCCGACCCGCGATGGAGCGACCTGCCGGTGCGAGGGCTTTTCATCCCGCTGCTCTACCGGTCGATGTACTATCTCTCCGCCGGAGAGACCACCGCGGGCGAGCAGTTGACGGTGGGAACGGCGGGAACGTTGCGGCTGGCGGGTGCGCCGGAGAACGAGCCGCTCCACCTCGTCGCGCCCGACGGAGAGGCCTTCACGCCCGAGCAACGCACCCTCTTCGGCGCGGTGCTGCTTCAGACCGACGCCACGATCCGCCTGCCCGGCGTATATGACGTGAAAGCGGGCGAAACGCTGGTCCGACGCGTCGCGTTCAACGTGGACAACCGGGAGTCGGACCTCCGTCGTCTCGACCCCGCGGCCGCCGCCGGGCGTCTCTCGGAGGCAACCGGCGTGCGCGTGCGCGTGCTCGACGCGGCCGATGCCGCCGGCGTGGCCGAGGCCCTCGTAGAGGAGCGAACGGGCGTCGAACTGTGGAACGTCTTTTTGCTGCTCGCGTTGGTATTTTTAGTCGCCGAGATGCTCGTCGCCAAACAATGGCGGCCGGAGACCGTATCCGCCTGAGAATCCGTCTGCGCAGGGCGATCCTCCGTCCGCGCAGGCCCGCTCACCTACCCGGAGCCCTGTCGCACGGTGTTTGACACTCTCCATATGATCTTGTTGATCGGCTTCATCGGGGTGACCTCCCTGCTGATGCTCATCACGGTGGCGAACCGTTTGCGGATGCGGCGGGTGCTCCTTTCCTGGCGCACGGGATACTTCTTCGGCCTGCCCCTCTGGCCGATGGCGTTCCTCGCGGTGGTGGCGCTCTTGTGGGGCTATTCGCTGGCCTCCGGGCAGCCCACGCCCTCGGGCGTCTTCGCCGGGTACCTGACGGGCGGCGTGTTCTGGTTCATCGCCATCCTGCTCGCCAATGCGCTCGTCGTGACGGAGGTCGGCATCGTCCAATCGATGAAACGACCCCGGCGGATGCTTGCCTGGGGACAGGTGGTCGACTATTTCGAGGTCCCGCGTGGCGACGGCCACCTCTACGTCTTCTTTTTCGAAGACGGAGCCGGGGTGCGGCGGCGCTTCGAACTGAAAGTGCCCGCAAGCCGGCGCGATCGGTTTCACCGGATCGTCCGCGCCAAGATCGACGCCCGCATGGACTTCGGCGTACAGCAAGCCTACGGCAAAAAGGCGCTTGAAGGCTGAGCGTACGTAAGCTTTTGTTTCACGAGAACCCATCACGATTGAATTCGAACCAACAACGTGTCCTGGAATCGGCCATCCTCGTCGGCGTCACCCGGGCAGGTGAGGAGCCGTGGGAAACCCGGGACGCTCTCAATGAACTCGAATTGCTGGCCGACACGGCCGGCGCACACGTCACCGACCGCGTCACGCAGACGCTTCCGAAACTCAACGCGGCCACGTACATCGGCAAGGGGAAGGTAGAGGATCTCCGGCGTCTGGTGGCCGCCCGAAAGAGCGATCTCGTCATTTTCGACGACGACCTCTCACCCGTACAGGCGCGCAATCTGGAGCGGGCGCTCAAGTGCAAGCTCGTCGACCGCTCGGCGCTCATCCTCGACATCTTCGCGAGCCGGGCCAAGACGGCCGTAGCCAAGACGCAGGTCGAACTGGCCCAGCTCGACTACCTCCGCACCCGCCTCACGCGTCAGTGGACGCACCTCTCGCGGCAAAAGGGCGGCATCGGCACGAAAGGGCCGGGCGAGACGCAGATCGAGACGGACCGCCGCATGATCGGCCACCGCATCGCCACGCTCAAACGCCGCCTCGAACAGATCGACCGGCAGCGGACGACCCAGCGCAAGAGCCGCGCCGCCTTCACGCGCGTTTCCCTCGTCGGCTATACGAACGCCGGAAAATCGACCCTGATGAATGCGCTGGCCGACACCGACGTGCTCGCCGAGGATCGCCTCTTCGCCACACTCGACGCCACCACGCGGATGATCCGCATCGCCGCGAACAAGCAGATGCTCCTCTCCGACACCGTCGGCTTCATCCGCAAGCTTCCCCACAAGCTCATCGAGAGCTTCAAGAGTACGCTCGACGAAGTGCGCGAGAGCGACGTGCTCCTTCACGTCGTCGACGCCACGCACCCGCGCTTCGAGGATCAGGTCCGCGTGGTCCACGAAACGCTCAAAGAACTGGGCGCGCTCGACAAGCCGATGCTCATGGTGTTCAACAAGATAGACGCGCTCGAAGAACACGGCCTCCTCGGCGCGCTGCGCGAGGAATATCCGGATACGGCCTTCGTCTCGGCGCTTCGGGGCATCGGCCTCGGCGAACTCCGGCGCAAGCTCATCGACGTGGTCGAGCGCGACTTCGAGGAGCACCTCGCGTACGTGCCGCTGGCCGAAGCCGGCGCCGTCGCCTACATCCGCCGCGTCGCCGACGTGATCTCGGAAGAGTATATGTATGCGCAAAACGGCGATGCGGCTGCGCAACCGGAGGCCGTGGCCCGCCTGCACTTCCGCGTGGCGCCCCGCCACTATCGCGACCTGAGACCCACCCTGGAAAAATTCGCGCACCTCAAGCCGATCCCGGAGGAAAGCGCGCATGGGCAACGGTCCCAAACGGCATAAATAGTTGTAATTTCCGACCGGCGTGAGACGAGGGCGCTAAAAATAGCTTGCGCTTCGCCGATGCATTTTGTAAATCCCGCGATGAAGTTTGACTCGTGCACGAAGCGGAGGGGGGCGGGACCGCCGACCTCTGCCGGTTTCGCAGTCTCCGGGAAACGGCACGGTGCTTGAGGTAACTAAAGAAGCGACCAGGTCGGGCATCTCGCCCGGTGCTTGTATCGCGCTTGACGGTTACATCGCTATGAATATTGAATCACTGATAAGCCCTTCCACGCCGCCGCTGAAGCCGGCCGATACGGTCGAGTTCGCGCTGGGGTTGCTGATGGAGTTTCGCGTGGGCCACCTGCCGGTGGTCGACCGCGAGCGAAAACTGATCGGGGTGGTTTCGGAAGAACATTTGCTGAACGCCGCCGGGCCGGATATGCCAATCGAAAAACTGCTCGGCGGCGAGCCGATCTTCGCTACGCCCGACACCCACGTTTTCGACGTGACGAAAGTCATGATCGAGCACGACATGACGGCCTTGCCCGTGGCGGATGCCGAAGGACGCTATCTCGGCCTCGTTCGTCGGCACGACATCTTCGAGCAGTTTGCGCGCATGCTCTCCACGCACGAAGCCGGCGCGATCCTCGCCCTCGACATCGAAGCGCGCGACTACTCCCTCTCCCAGCTCGTCTATACGATCGAGCAAAGCGACGTGCGGGTGCTCTCGCTCGCCACGGAGACCGAGCCGCAGGCGGAAGGCCGGGTTCGCGTCACGCTCAAGCTCAACGCCACCGACGTGGCGCGGGTGCGCCACATGCTCGAACATCACGGCTACCACATCGTGGCGACCTTCGGCGAAGATGAGGACGATGAAGACCTGCTCTATCGGATTCAGGAATTCATGCGGTACCTCGAAGTCTGACGCTGCCCACCATCGCCGGTGCGCCGTCGTCTCTCGCATGCTTGTGTGCCCGGGATACGCCGCACCTTTTTTTTTATCTCTCCAGCGGCGCCTTTCATGCCTTTCGACCCCGAACCCCAGTCGGACGCCGTCGTTTTGCGGGCCATGGTGCTGCTCGCCTCCTTCTCGACGGCGACGGAGGTGTGGAAAACGGCGGCCGAGCGTCGCGCCGGGCGGGATCCCTCGGCGCAGGAGGCGGAGGCCGTCGTGCGGCCGTACCTGTGGGAGGCTCGCCGCGCCCTCGATGAAGGGCTCATGCGGCTCCAGGGCAACCTCGCCTATCTTCACACGGGCGAAGAGGAACGCGCACCCGGCCTCGTGCGCCGCTTCGAAAACCTGATGACGCTCAGCCGCGTGGCGCGCCGCCTCCACGTCGTGCACCAGCGCCTGCTCAGTCTCTACCCCGGCGTCTCCGCCGCGCTCGTCGAAGCGGCCCGACGGCTTCAGTCCGAGGCCGCCGCGCTCCTCGAAATCGAGGAAGAGCGCTTTCCCGACGCCCTCGGCCCCTTCCTCGAACGCGCGCTCGCCTTTACCGCATGGATGGCGCGGGAACTCGCCGTCGGCGGATGAGCCGAACCCGTTCGGGTTTTTCCACCGAGGCGCGTCGGTTTTCGGGGAAAAGGACCCTTTTGAAGAACAGAAAGCCCCTCTCGCGCGTACTATCTTGAATTGTTACGGCGCGTCTGTTCCGAGGGGAGCAGGCCGCCCTCGCCGCCGGTTCGGCGAGTGACCGCCGCATTATCAAAAGGAGTGCTATGAGGAAGGAAGCAGCCCCGGGCAACGGGTACAGCGCATCGAACATTCAGGTGCTCGAAGGGCTTGAGGCCGTTCGGAAACGCCCTGCCATGTACATCGGCGACGTAGGCATCCGCGGCCTGCATCATCTCGTTTATGAGGTCGTGGACAACTCCATCGACGAGGCGCTGGCCGGCTATTGCGACCGCATCGACGTGACGATCAACGAGGACGGCTCCGTCACCGTGCGCGACAACGGGCGCGGCATCCCCGTCGGCATTCATCCGGTCGAGGGGCGCTCGGCGCTGGAGGTGGTGATGACCACGTTGCACGCGGGCGGGAAGTTCGACAAGAACACGTACAAGGTCTCCGGCGGCCTCCACGGCGTCGGCGTCTCGTGTGTGAATGCCCTCTCGGTTCGGCTCATCGCCACGGTGCGGCGCGAGGGCTACGTGTGGCAGCAGCGCTACGAGAAGGGACGCCCGGTGACGCCCGTCGAGAAGATCCGCCCGCTCGAGCCCGGCGAGGAGAGCGGCACCGAGGTGCAGTTCTGGCCCGACGCTTCCATCTTTCAGACCACCGAGTTTCGGTTCGACACCCTGGCCGACCGGCTCCGGGAACTGGCGTATCTGAACCGGAACGTATACATCTCCATCGAGGATCGCCGTGAGGAAGACGAGGCGCTCCGCCGCGAGGAATACCACTTCGAGGGCGGCATCGTCGAGTTCGTCGCCTACCTCGACGAGACGCGCACGCCGATCATGGAGGAAACCATCTACATCGCCGACGAGGACGCCGCCGTTCCGGTGGAGTTGGCGATGCGGTACAATACGAGCTATACCGAGAACGTGCTCTCCTTCGTCAACAACATCAACACGCACGAGGGCGGCACGCACATCTCCGGCTTCCGACGCGCGCTCACGCGGACGCTGAAGAACTATGCCGAGCAAAACAACCTCCTCAAGAATGTCAAAACGGATCTCTCCGGCGATGACTTCCGCGAGGGGCTGACGGCGGTGCTCTCGGTGAAGGTGGCCGAGCCGCAGTTCGAGGGGCAGACGAAGACGAAGCTCGGCAACTCGGAAGTGCAGGGGGCCGTCGAGTCGCTGGTGGGCGAGCGGCTGAAGATCTGGCTCGAGGATCACCCGCGCGCGGCGAAGAAGATCATCGACAAGGTGGTGCTGGCGGCTCAGGCGCGCGCCGCCGCCCGCAAGGCGCGCGAACTCGTGCAGCGCAAGAGCGCTTTCGGCAGCGGCGGCCTCCCCGGCAAACTGGCCGACTGCGCTTCGAAGGACCCCGCCGAAAGCGAACTCTTCCTCGTCGAGGGGGACTCCGCCGGCGGCTCGGCCAAACAGGCCCGCGACCGGCATTTCCAGGCCATCCTTCCGCTCCGGGGCAAGATCCTCAACGTGGAGAAAGCGCGGCTGGACAAGGTGCTCGCCAACGAGGAGATCAAAAACATCGTCACGGCGCTCGGCACCGGCATCGCCACGGCGACCGACGACTTCAACTTCGACGGGCTCCGGTATCACAAGATCATCCTCATGACGGACGCCGACGTGGACGGCGCACACATCCGAACGCTGCTCCTGACGTTCTTCTACCGGCAACTGCGCCCGCTCTTCGAGCACGGCTACATTTATGTGGCGCTGCCGCCGCTCTATAAGGTCAAGCAGGGCAAAGACGAGCGCTATGCCTGGAACGATACCGAACTGCAGGCCTTCGTCGATGAGATGAATGCGCGGGGACGCGGGAAGATCACCATTCAGCGATACAAAGGGCTCGGCGAGATGAACCCGGAACAGCTCTGGGAGACGACGATGAACCCGGAGACGCGCATGCTTCAGCGGGTCACCATCGAAGACGCCGCCACGGCGGACCGGATCTTCTCCACCCTCATGGGCGACGCCGTCGAGCCCCGCCGCAAGTTCATCGAGCGCAACGCCAAGTACGCGACGATCGATGTGTGATCGGCGGGTTGAAACGGGCGGCTCATGGGCGGCCCGGCCGTGCCCGGGCGCCGCGCGCGAGAGGAGCAATCAGCATACCGTATGACGCCCCATCCCGACCTGAGCATCATCGTGCCCGTCCTCGATGAGGAGGAGTCGTTGCCGGAGCTGGCGCGGCGCATCCGTGAAGCGTGTGAGGACGCAGGGTACCGCTTCGAGGTGTGGCTCGTCGACGACGGCTCGCGGGACGGCTCGTGGGCGGTGATCGAGCGGCTCCACGCCGAGGATCCACGCTTCGCCGGGCTTCGCTTCCGGCGCAATTACGGAAAGTCGGCGGCGCTGGCGGTGGGCTTCGAGCACGCGCGCGGGCAATACGTCGTCACGATGGACGCCGACCTTCAGGACGACCCGGCCGAGATCCCGGAACTCGTCGCGCTCCTCGAAGAGGGGTACGACCTCGTGAGCGGATGGAAGAAGAAACGCCACGATCCCCTGAGCAAAACCATCCCGAGCCGCTTCTTCAACCTCATCACCCGGCTGCTCTCCGGCATCCCGCTCCATGATTTCAACTGCGGGCTGAAGGCCTACCGGTGCGAGGTGGTCAAGAGTGTGCGCGTCTATGGCGAACTGCACCGGTACATCCCGATGCTGGCGAAGTGGGAGGGGTACGAGCGCATCACGGAGAAGCCCGTGCGGCATCACGCCCGGAAGTTCGGCCGCACGAAGTTCGGCTTCGAGCGCTTCATCCGGGGCTTTCTGGACCTCCTCACGGTGCTTTTCCTCACCCGTTTCGCCGCCCGCCCGATGCACTTTTTCGGCACGCTCGGCACGCTCGCCTTCTTCGGCGGCTTCGTCGTCAGCCTGTGGCTGAGCATCGACAAGCTCGTCTACGGCAACCCCATCGGCGACCGCCCGCTTTTGCTGCTCGGCGTTTTGCTCATCCTCGTCGGCGTGCAGATGTTCACCACCGGGCTCATCGGAGAAATGGTGATCCGGCCCCGCATGGAGCGCACGGAGACGTACGACGTCGTCGAGGCGCTCGAGCCGGCGATGCGTGAGGCGGCGTGATGGAGCCGCGAAGGAAGATGGAGCCGCGAAGGAAGATGGAGCCGCGAAGGAAGATGGAGCCGCGAAGGAAGATGGAGCCGCGAAGGAAGATGGAGCCGCGAAGGAAACGGCTCGCGCTCGTCGGACCCGCCTATCCGTATCGGGGCGGCATCGCGCATTTCCTCGAAAAGATGGCCCGCGACCTCCGCGCACGCGGCCACACCGTCGAGGTCGTCACGTTCACGCGGCAGTATCCGGAGCGGCTCTTCCCGGGCGCCACGCAGTACGAGGCCGCTCCCCCGCCCGATCCCGTCGCCGCCCTTCGCCTCATCGACACGCTCAACCCGGCAAGCTGGATTCGGGCGGTTCGGCACGTTGAACGCTTCGCGCCGGACGCCGTCGTGTTCAAATACTGGATGCCCTTCTTCGCCCCGGCTTTTGGCACCATCGCCCGACTTCTCCGGCGGCGAGGCATCCCGTCGATCGCCGTGGTGCACAACGCGCTTCCGCACGAGCCTCGCCCCGGCGACGCGGCGCTGAGCAAATACTTTCTCCGGGCCTGTGCGGGCTTCGTCACCCTGTCCGAAGCCGTCACGCGCGACCTCGCCGCGCTCGGCGTTCGCGGGCCCGTGCGGCAGGTGGCGCATCCGGTGTACGACGTCTTCGGCGAGGCGCTTCCAAAGGCGGAAGCGCGGGCGAAGCTCGGCCTCCCGCCCGAGGCGCCGGTGCTCCTTTTCTTCGGCTTCGTGCGGAAATACAAGGGGCTTCACGTGCTCATCGAGGCGATGCCGCGCATCGTGGAGGCGCTGCCCGGCGCGCGCCTCGTGGTGGCGGGCGAGTTTTACGAAGACGAGGCGCCGTACCGCGAGCGGATCGCGCGGCTCGGCCTGTCGGAGCACGTCGCGCTGCGCGACCGGTACGTCCCGAACGACGCCGTGGCGACGTATTTCTCCGCCGCCGACCTCGTCGTGCAGCCGTACCTCTCGGCCACGCAAAGCGGGGTGGCGCAGATCGCGTTTCACTTCGAGCGGCCGGTCGTGGTCACCGACGTGGGCGGGCTGGCGGAGATCGCGCGGGGCGGGCGGGCGGG
>JALSSK010000522.1 GCA_026984335.1 Rhodothermales bacterium | reverse complement strand
TTGGCCGAACTGATCCTCGACGAAGGAGACGAGCACGTCGTCGTCGCTCGTGCCGAGGATGCCGTCGGGACCGTTGATGTCGGTGTTCGTGGTCGCGTTGAGCACGGCGTGATAGACGTGGTCGTTCGCGCCTCCGTCGAGCGCGCCCCAGAGCCCGGCGAACGCGGGGTCCCCGTAGACCGAGGCGAAAGAGTCCTGGCTGCCGGTCCACCCGTGGATGAAGATCACCGGATAGACACAGTCGCCCGCCTGCGCCGCCGCCGGACGCGGCCCCATGCCCACCAAAACGCACACCCACAGCGCCGCCCACGGCCCCCGGAAAAAAAGATCACGCATCTCCTTGAAGGTAAAAAATGTCTTTTCGCCCGTGCCCGCGCACCGGACGCACTTCGCCTCGATCAATATCGAACATTTTGACGGAAAAAACAGGCAGGCGCGCGCCTTCGTGCGTCCCTGCCGAGGCGGGCGGGCGAAAGGGTCAGAATTTCCAGAAGGCGTCCTTGAAGTGCTCGATGTCCGGCCCGGTTTCCCCGAGGATGATCGCAACGACGTCGAAGCGGCAAGGCATCCCGTCCATGCGGTTCTCGTGGAGGTACGCTTCGGCGGCTTTGATGAGGTTGCGTTTCTTCTCCTCCGTGACCGCCTCCTCGGGGCGTCCGAAGCCGAGACCGGTGCGCGTCTTCACCTCCACGAACACGAGATCCCCGCCCTCAGCATAGTTCTCCGAGGGCTCGAAGCAAATCAAATCCACCTCGGCGCGTTCGAAGCGGTATTGACGCTCGATGATGCGATAGCCTTTGCTCTCGAGATACGCCGCCGCGATGCGCTCGCCCCGGTCTCCGATGTTCTTTGTCGTCATGTGCCCCGCTCATGAATATGCACCTTCCCTGCGAACAGACTTGAAAGTTACGCCGGAAAACTTCATTTTCCTTCGTCTCTATACAGGTGGGCCTGAGATTGGATGACTCCGTTGCATTTCTCCGATGTGGGACGGCCCCCTCTATGTGACCGGACCGCTCCTCCGTAGTGCTAATGAATGAGATCGAGCGGTCCGCACGCCGCCTTCGCCAATCGCACCAACTTTACGGAATACCCATGCATCGCTATTTACGTGTCCTCTCGGCTGTCCTGTTCCTCTTCTCCGCACATTCGGCTGTGGCTCAAGACGCGCTCAAAGCGCGGTATGCGCAGGACCGCGCCAGCAGTCCCCGAACCACGAACCTGTCCTCCATCACCGGCGCGGCGACCCCGTGCGTGAACGGGAACGCGGGCGGCTTCGCCTGCAACAACGTCGATCTGCTGGCCCGGATGACCTCCTCCGACATCGGCGGCGGCCCCAGCGTCGATCTCAACGACATCTGGGGCTGGACGGACCCCGTCACGGGCGTCGAATACGCGCTCGTCGGGCTGGAGAACGGCGCCTCGTTCGTCGATCTCTCCGACCCCGAGAATCCCGTCTACATCGGCAAGCTGCCGACCCACTCTTCCTCCTCGCTCTGGCGCGACATCAAGGTGTACAACGACCACGCCTTCATCGTCAGCGAGGCGAGCAGCCACGGCATGCAGGTCTTCGACCTGAACCAGCTCCGGGACGTGACCAACCCGCCCGTGACGTTCACCGAGACGGCGCACTTCCCCGGCGTCGGGAACGCGCACAACATCGTCATCAACGAGGACACCGGCTTCGCCTACATCGTCGGTTCGACGTTCGGCGGATCGAACCTCTGCGGCGGCGGCCTCTATATGGTCAACATCCAGGATCCCGCCAACCCCGCGTTCGCCGGGTGCTTCGGCGGCGACGGATACACCCACGACGCCCAGTGCGTCATCTATAACGGCCCGGACACCCAGCACGTGGGCGACGAGATCTGCTTCGCCGCGAACGAGGACACGATCACCATCGTCGACGTCACCGACAAGGCCAACCCCGTCATGCTCTCCCGCACCGGCTATACCCAGACCGGCTATACCCATCAGGGCTGGCTCACGGAGGACCACCAGTATTTCCTCCTCGACGACGAACTCGACGAGTCCTTCTTCGGGCTGAACACCACCACGCGGATCTGGGACGTCACCGACCTCGAAGACCCGGTCATCCAGACCATCTATACCAGTCCCGTCGGCTCGATCGACCATAACCAGTACGTCGCGGGCGACCACACGTATCAGTCGAACTACACGAGCGGGCTGCGCATCGTCAACATCGCCGACGTGAACAACCCCTTCGAGGCCGGGTTCTTCGACACGTATTCGGCGAGCAACTCGAAGTCGTTCGTCGGAACCTGGAGCAATTACCCGTACTTTTCGAGCGGCGTCGTGATCGTGAGCGACATCACGGAGGGCCTGTTCGTGCTCCGGCCGACGCTCGATGGGACGCCCCCGCCCCCGGACCTCGCCATCACGCTGACGCCCGAGAGCGACAACATCATCGTCCCCGGCGGCGGCGGCAGCTTCCAGTACGACCTCACCGCCACGAACACCAGCGCCGTCGCGCAGACGGTGGACCTCTGGCTCGTGATTGACGGGCCGGGCATCAGCCGCACCTTCGGTCCGGTGACGAAGACCCTCGCCCCGGGCGGCAGCCTCACGCGCACCATGACGCAGAACATCCCCGGGGGAGCGCCCGCCGGCTCGTACACGCTCACCGGCAACATCGGCTCCTTCCCCATCGCCGAGGACAGCGACAGCTTCCCGTTCGAGAAGTCGGCGGCCAAAGGCGGGACGAACGCGGATACCGAGTGGCGGTCGTCGCTCGATGCGCGCGCCGGGGCCGCCGGCAGCCCGGCGGAGACGCCCTCAGCCTTCACGCTCGATCAGAATTACCCGAACCCGTTCAACCCGACGACGACCATCCGGTACACGCTCGCCGAAGCAGGCCCGGTCACGCTGACGATCTACAACCAGCTCGGACAGCGCATCCGCACGCTCGTTTCGGGGCAGCAGTCGGCGGGCGCGCATACGCTCGAATGGAACGCGACCAACGACGCGGGCGCGCGTGTGCCTTCGGGACTGTACGTCTACCGACTCGAAGCCGGCGGCGTCTCGCTCACCCGTTCGATGACGCTTCTGAAGTGAGCGTCCATACATGCGAAAAAGGCCCGGGGCATGGCGCTCCGGGCCTTTTTCCGTTCAAGCATACGGACCGCCGGGTCAGTCCCCCCGGGGGAGGACCCGGTGCTCGATGGTCCGCCATCGCTCGCTGATCTCATGCTGCGCGAGGACCGCCGAATAGCCCACGGCGTCGAGGAAGTTTTGCTCCCGCCCGGCGAACGTCTGCTTTGCGAAAAACCATTCCGTCCGTCCTTCTCGGATGAGCGCTTCCACTTCGTCCTTCCCCAGATATCCACTCACGCACACGACGGGGATGCCCGCCTCGTTCATAAACTGAAGCCCCTGCCGGTCATATGCGTCCCCGGGAATGAGGCTTACGTCGACGACGGCCACCATCGGATGATAGGTCCGGAGCATCTCCCGGGCGTCGGCATAGTTGTCGACGATTCGCACGGCATAGCCGCCTTCTTCGAGAATCCGGGTTAGCTCGCGCTGCCAGGCGCGTTCGTCTTCGATCAAAAGAACTTCTGCTTTCGTTTCCATGATCCACCTCCTGGCTTTCCGAACGATCACCCTCAATATAAGGACGGACTCGGTTGCGCGAACCTTCTTCTATGAGAAATACGGCGAGGGGGAGCGGCGAAAACCACCCTTGCCCCGGCGCTCGTTTCGGGGCGGCTCGGCCTCCCGAAAGAGCGATAGGCGCGAAGCAAACGCGCGTCTCTGACGCCAACCGTCCCGATCACGGCAGAGCGAGGGACACGGTGAACCGAGCGCCCGCGCCCGGGGCACTCTCCATCGTGATTTCCCCGCCCATGCGCTCGATCTGATAGCGCGAGGCCCAGAGGCCGATCCCGTGGGGCTTCGCCTCGCCTTTCTCCTTCGTCGAATAGAGCGGCATGAAGATCTTCTCGGCGTCTTCGGGCGCAATGCCGGAGCCGTCATCGGCGACGTGTAGGTCCACCATCTCATCCTCGGCGCGAAGCTCCGTGGTGATGCGGATCGTCCCGGCCCCGGCCTGCGCGGCATTCTGAAGCAGGTTGACCACGATCTCGACGAGGTGCACGGCCACGGCCCGCCCCCGGTCGGCGTCCGGCGCGATCTCCGTCGTCACGGTGATGTTCGGGTTGATGCTCCGAAGATGGGCCAACTTGATCGCCTTCGCCGCCACCGACCCGAGGTCCACCGGCTCCGGGCGCCCGATGTCGCGCAGGCGGAGCTGATTGGCCATTTCCATCAATCCCTGGGTATCCTCTTTGAGGTGCTCCATTCGGGTGAAGATACGGTCGTCTTCGATGCCGAGGGCGTGGAGTTTTTCCGAGATGTCATTGATGATCATCGGCACGGTTCCGGCTACGTTCGCCATCTTGTGGGCAAACTGTGCGGCGGCGGCGCTCAGCGTAGCGATGGCTTCCGCCGTGGCCGCCTTGCGTTGCGCCTCCGAGAGCTTGGCCAGCTGGATGCGCGTGGCGGCCATCTCGGCGAAGATGCGGATCGTATTCATCTCCTCGGCCGTGGGTGTGTGCGGCGCGCGGAAGAACGCATACAGCACCCCGACGCTCTTCTTCTCCGAGCGGAGCGCGATGCCGATGAACGCGCGCAAGCCGTTCGGCTCCATGATGTGCCGCCTGAGGTTCTGCACGAGTTCCGCCTCGAGGCTTGCTTCGGGCAACTCCTCGACGTCCTCGATCACGATGGCGCCGGTGCGCATGAGCGTATGCGTGAGCCCTTTCGGGCGCGGCGGAGCGATGCGAAAGGCCTCCATGTCCAACCCCGCCCCGGCGACGAGATCGCGTTTGAGGGTGCGTTCGGTCTCATCCCAGGGATAGAGGATGGCGGCGTCGGCCCGGAGGACCCGCATCGCCAGATCGGCCACCCGCGAGAGTGCGCCGTGGAGCGTCCCCGCCTCGGCCACCTTCATGACCGCCTCCCGGAGCGCTTCGAGGTCGTGGATGTGTCGCTTGTCGCTCTCGCGAAGCTCGGCAAGCTGGATCGCCAGCCCGGCGTGATAGGCGAAATGGTAGACGAGGTTGGCCTCCTCCTCGGAATAGTGCGGGCGCTCCCGGAAGTGGAGGTACAGCACGCCGACGGGCCGCGCGCCGTCGGGATGAAGCGGGAACGCGCCGGTGCTCGTGATGCCGGCTTTCCGCACGATGGGGTTGAGCTTCGCCGGGTCGTTCTCCCACACGTAACTGCCCGTCTTCATCACCCGCGCGCCCATGCCGTCCCGGCGCGGGAGGTGCATCCACTCCGCGCCGAGCCCCACGCTCACCTCCCGCTGAAACCGGCGGGTGACCGGATCGAAGCGGTGGATGCGACACGAATCGGCTCCGAAAACATCCATGGCCGACGCCGCAATGTGCTCGAGGATGCGCATCCGGTCGGGCTCGGTCAGGATCTTCGCATTGATCGAGCGCAGGGCACGCAATACGTCGTCGAACGGCAACATGGCCCTCACCTCTTTCGTCATATCGAATCCATTTTAACCGCTATGCTTCCTACGACCGGCCGCCGCCCAAGGCTCCGACGCCGCCCCCGCGTCCCGTTCCGCATCTCCGGGCAGTCGAGACGGCCGGGCGAAAGATAGGATCCGCTCCACAGAGAAACCGTCCGGCCTTCGCTTCCCCTTTCCGAGCCCCGTGCGCGGCTAATTTTCCAGAGGCAACGCCTCACATTTTCTTAAAAAAACGCTATACTCCGGGACACGTTTTCCTCACTCCCACCTTTTTCCAGATCATTTTCATGGCGAATATCAACCGTCCGAAGGTGTATGACGTGGCCATCGTAGGCTCCGGCGCCGGCGGCGGCATGGCAGCCTACGTCCTCACGGCCGCCGGCGCCGACGTGGTGATGCTCGAAGCCGGGCCGACCTGGGATTCCGCCACCGACGGCGCAATGTTCCGATGGAACTATACCTCCCCCCGGCGGGGAGCCGCCACGCCCGAGCGATCCTTCGGCGAGTTTGACGGGTGCATCGGCGCCTGGGAAATCGACGGCGAGCCTTACACGCACGCGCCCGGCA
>JALSSK010000521.1 GCA_026984335.1 Rhodothermales bacterium | reverse complement strand
AAACACCCCGCTGGCCTCCATGGACCGCACCAGTTCGGCGCCCTGCGCCACCATCATCGGCACGGTGACCGTTTTGATCCGATGCTCCATGTACGTGTTTCCGCATGCCTCGGCCGCAATCTTGATGACGCTGATGTTGTCGCCGCTGCCGGAATAGAGCACACCGAACACCCGGCAGAAGATCTCGATATTAAGCTTGTGCAAAAGACTCCCGATCCCCGGAATTCGGATCATGGTCCGATGCATGATGAACTTCCCTTTGGGGGTTCGAATAAAGGCGATGAACGAGCCGATGGTGGTAAAAATGAGGAACGAGAGCCAGATGTAATTATTATCGAGCCACTTGGAGAAGGCCAGCGTTTTCGAAGTCAGCGGAGGCAACTCGATGCCGAAGCCTTCGAACAGCCCCGCGGTCTGTGGAAAGATATACCAGACGTACCAGACGAAGGCGGCCATGAGCACCATAAGAGTGATCACCGGCGTCACCATGGCGCTCCGGACGCTCTTGTTGAACTCGTTCTGTCGTTCGAGAAAACGCGCCGTCGCCTCATAGATCTCGGACATGTTGCCGCTGCGGGAGGCAATCCCGAGCATGTACGCGGTAAACTTGCCGAGCATGTGCTGGTGCTTCATGAAAGCCTGCTGGGCTTCCATCCCCCCCTTGAGGTCTGCGTTGAGGTCTCGGATCACCTGCCGCAGGCTGCGCGAGGAAACATCGTTGACGAGCAGGTTGAGCACTTCGTCGAACGGCAGCTTTTCCTTGAGCAGGTTGGCCGCCAGGCGCACGAACATGATCATGTCCTGACGAGGCGGTTTGCGCTGAATGTTCAGTAATTTGCGCTGAACCTTGAGCACTTCGAGACCCATCTTCCGAAGCGCCGTCTCGATCTCTTCGGGAGAAAATGCCTTCTGCTCTCCCGAAACGACTTTTCCGTTGGGATGCTTGACCTTGTACAGGTAAATCTGACGCTGTTTGACCTCCTGAAGCCGGAATTTATGCTTCTCCGCCAGCGTCGAAATCTTTTTTTGCGCCGCCCTCCGAGACTGCGCGAAGACGGTTCCCTGAACGGGTTGGCCGTTTTGCCCGGTGCCGATGAACTTGAACTCCCTGACGCCTGCCATGACTTTTTCGGGTTTGGGCGAGGTGGGTAATGGGGTGGAGTGGAAAGGTGGGGACGATGGCTAGAACGTGATGGTGCTGTCGTAGGAGATCACCGTCGAATCGATGGAATAATCGGTGACGTAGGTCCGAACGCCGATCTCCGGATAGCGCAGAGACACCGCCGTGATCTCCAGCCGGTTTGCCGTCGCCAGCGTGATCTTGAACATCCCCTGCTTCGTCTCTTCCCCGAGGAAGAGCGTCTGCATGCCATCGGTCTCTAAACCGGAATATTCCGCGTTCCCTCCATTGAACGGATCTCGTTTCGTTTTCCAGAAAACGGCGTCGGTAGCTATGGATAAATTTCGGTCCACGAGGTTGTCTGCGATGCTTTGTTTGAACTTCGTCTGCACAGCATAGAGCCCCGCCATCACTGCGATAGCCACTATTATGATGCCGATCACCAAGAGAAGGAGTTGTTGTTGCCCCATATCGGACTACCGAACTGAAGTTTGAAAAGCGATGGTCACTGGTACACTCACAGACAAAAAGAAGGCGGCATCCTTGCTGGGGCAGAGCCCGCCCATAGCAAGGATGCCGCCATGCTTCTTGTCTTTAGAACAATGCGTGCCGTGCCTTACGACGACGAACCAGCATCATCCACCGTCGTGACCACCGTCGTGATGTCATCCGGCGTCGTGCCGGTAACGGTGACGACGACCTGGTTGTCGTTCCCACTGTCGGTGAGGCTGTTCGCCTGAATGACGACGCCGGAGGCGTCCGCCGTGGTGATCTGGAACCGGCCGTTGAGGTTCGTGTAGACGCCGGCCGTAGTCGTGTAACCGACCTGCTCGAGCGTGAAGCCGGTCCAGCCCGATGCATCCGCGCCGCCGCCGAAGGCCGCCGGCTTGAGCTTCCAGGCCTGGGCATCACTGGCAATGCGGATCGCGTCGTTTACGAGCGCGTCCGAGTTGGCTTTCTTCTGGTTTTCACTGAAAGCCTGAATACCGACGACGACCGCGAGACCCACGATGACGATGCCGAGAACAAGAAGAAGAAGTTGTTGTTGACCCATGACTGAGCCTCCTAGGTTGTGTTAGTTTGACGTACGGTTCTTTTCAATAAGGTGCTTTATCCGGATCCTCTGCTTGGCTTCACCGGAACTCCCTTGCTCTTATCGGCCTCCGCCCGAAAAGACTTAAGCATGCTTTTTCCAATTCCGGACCCAATCTTTCCCTCTCCCGGAATTCATTGCCGGTATCGGCATGGCTATCGGTGTCCTTAAGCCCTGTTCGGATGCTTTTCGAGTGGTTTTGAACCGCACCTCTCTCCCTGCGACAACCCCTGTGCCGGAATACGGAAAGAACCACGACGTCGGCGGCTTCCCTCCAGGGTATCGGCTCGCCCCTTTCCTTTCCCGACCACTGCGGCGCCCGATGAAACAAGCTCTTCGTCCCTGCGAAAACGGAAGGGGAGCCCACGTGCGGCGTCATGGGTCATCGAAGCGCCTGGAACGGATCCCACCTCGCCGGCTCTGCGTTTTCCGCATGATTTCCGACGATGGGATCAGTACCTTGGAATGCTTCGCCACCGCACAGCCCTTGTTCATCCGTTTTTGCACCAAATAATGAATCTGCCATGACTCAGAAAGAGAAGCCGACGGTCATCATCGAGCGCATTAGAGTTGAGGGCAAACAACTCGTGGATCGGGTGCGCGACATCCTCGAGGAAGGAAACGCCCGCCGGGTCATCCTCAAGAAAGAAGATCGCGTGCTCATGGAATTTCCCCTTTCGGTCGGTGTCGGCGGCGCTGCGGCTGCCCTGTTTATCAGCCCGGTTCTTGCGGCCATCGGAGCGATTGCAGCCCTCGTCACGGACATCGACGTGGTGATCGAACGCGAGGCACCCGAAGCCGCAGAGCTGCCTGCCGAGACCGAAACCAAAGCCGAAGAGCAGTCGAGCGGCGACGGTGCGGCCTCCGAAGCATAACCGATCACGAAGGAGCCTATCGCCGTGCCTTCTCTTCCCTCCGAGGGCTTGCCCGTGACGTACGCCGACGTGTGCGCGGCAGCGGACCGGCTGGCGGGCATAGCCCATCGCACCCCTGCGCTCACCTCGCGCACGGTGAATGCCCGCACGAACGCGACGGTCTTTTTCAAAGCCGAAAACCTCCAGCGCACGGGGGCCTTCAAGTTTCGCGGGGCCTATAACGCCCTCTCGCGGCTTCCCGAAGCGAGCCGGCGGCGCGGGGTGCTGACCTATTCCTCGGGCAACCACGCACAGGCCGTGGCGCTGGCCGGGCGACTCCTCGGCATTCCCGCCACCATCATTATGCCCCGCGACGCGCCGGCGGTGAAGACGGCGGCTACGCACGGATACGGCGCGGAAATCATCACGTACGACCGCGCGGAGCTCTCGCGCGAGGAGCTGGCCCGGGAGATCGCCGATGAACGCGGCCTGACGATCATCCCGCCCTACGATCACCCGCACGTGGTCGCCGGGCAAGGCACGGCGGCGAAAGAGCTCTTCGAAGACGTCGGCCCGCTCGACGTCCTGCTCGTCTGTTGCGGCGGCGGCGGGCTGCTTTCGGGAAGCGCCCTCTCAACCCGCGCCCTCTCGCCCGGCTGCCGCGTCATCGGCGTGGAGCCGGAGAACGCGGACGACGCCGCACGCTCTTTCCGTACGGGCGTCCTGCAAACCGTCCACAACCCCGACACGATCGCCGACGGCGCGCGCACGCCGTACCTCGGGAAGATCACCTTTCCGCTCGTGCTTCGCCTCGTCGACGACATGGTGACGGTCTCCGACGAAGCGCTGCTCCGCTCCATGTTTTTCCTGTGGGAACGTCTGAAGGTCGTCGTGGAGCCGACGGGGGCGCTCGCGGCCACGGCCCTCCTCGAAGGCATCGTCTCCGCTCCGGGAAAGCGCGTCGGCGTCCTTATCAGCGGCGGCAACGTGGACCTCGGACACGCCTTCCACCTCTTCGAAACCCTCACGGACTGACCCGGGCGCGCCTGCCGAACCCATCGCCTCGATTTCGTCGGCGCCCCGGCGCTTATCTGCGGAAAACGGTCTCTTGTGGAAAACCTATGAAGAGCCGTATCGTTGGACACGTATACGCCGGCGAACGGGTGTCTCTCCGGTTGCCGGTTCCCCCAGTCCATCATCATCTATCCCCGAACGACCCATGACCATGCGAATGCCCTTCTGTATGCTTCTCTTCTTCCTCGTTCTCGCATCGCCGGCAGCGGCGCAGGAACACATGCACGGCGATGATCCCGACGAGGCCGTTGAAGGAGGCGGTGCGATCCCCGAAGGATGGCACGTGCGCACGGATCGCGGGTCGTCCATGGACGATGTCCGTTTCATGAAGATGGCGCACGGATATCACGTCGTCCTCGGTCCGGCTGCCGTTTTTTACAAGCCGGAGATGACGGCTTCCGGCGCATTCACCGCGCACGCAACCTTCACGCAGAACAAAGCGCCCCGTCACCCCGAAGCGTACGGCCTCATCGTGGGAGGTAAGGATCTCGACCAGGAGGGGCAGGACTATCTCTATTTCCTCGTCCGACAGACCGGAGAATTCCTCATCAAGCACCGCGCGGGAAGCGAGACCCACACACTCACCGCATGGACCGCACACGAGGCCATTCACAAAGCCGATGACGCAGGCAAAGCCTCGAACACGCTTGCCGTCCGCTCGGAGCCCGACCGCGTGCGTTTTCTCGCCAACGGCGTCGAAGTGGCCGCCTTCGACCGCGCGCCGATGCTCAACACCGACGGCGTCGTGGGCTTCCGCGTCAACCACAATCTCGACGTGACGATCACCGATTTCGGAGTCGAGAAGTAACGATGGTCGCCGCGCTCCTTCACGAAAACAACGCCGTCCGGCCTACCCGGGCGGCTTGAGATAGATCGACGGGACCGCCCACGCTTCGGGCGGGGGGTCCGTACGTTCCATCGTAAAGGAGGGCTTGCCATGCGACATTTTCTGCTTCCCACCCTGGTCCTTCTCATCATTCTCACGGTCGGCGCGTGCGGCGGCGCTTCCTCCGAAGGCAATGCCGAGACCACCGCCGAACCGGTCGAAGACGCATCCATGCGCGATCCCGTGGACCCGTGCCCGAGCCTCGTCGGCTCATGGGAGTTGGTGTCCATCGACGATCAGTCGGAGGCGCTCACAGGCGGCTTCGAGAGCGATCCCGAGTATCAGGTTGCGCCCACGCTGAAGATCATCAACGATACGCACTGGATGTTCATCCGGCAGTCGGCGGATAATTTCATCCACGCGCAGGGCGGCCGATATACGCTCCACGACGGCATCTATACCGAGATGGTGGATTACAGCGCCATCCCGGCCAACGTGGGGCTCGACTTCGTTTTTGAATGCCGACTCGAAGGCGATTCGCTGTGGTATCATTCGGGCGGTCTCGGCGATCACCGGTACATCGAAGTGTGGCGACGGGTGAAGTGACCCTCGAAGGCCCGGCTTAAAACACCGCGCTCAGTTGCATCCGCACCGTGTGGAGCACGGGCGCCCCGGAAGGCGCGCGGCCGTCGTAGGAAAACGAGGCGCGGAGGAAGCGGTTGAGGGCATATTGCCCGTTGACGCCCCACAGGAACGACGTGCCGGGGCCGCGCCCATCGGTGAGTTCGAACTGCGCCAGCCCGCTCGCCGCGCCGTCGAGCGTGACGCGGGCGGCCTCGAAGCGCGTGGTGATCTGGAATCGTTGCACGAAATTATACCGACCCTCGACGGGGATGCGGAGAACGCCGGCGCGTCGATCGCCGAGGGCGTCGTCGTTGCGCGCGAGCGCAAAGCCGGCCGAGAGGCGCATCGCCCGGGACGGCTGAAAAGAAATTTTCGGCTCCACGGTCACCCGCGTGATGTCGTATCGTCGTGAGGCGAACGCCTCGCTCACCACCCGGTTGCGTTCCCGGGACGTCGTCAAACGGAAACTCCACCGCGTCGCCGGGCGGTAACGGCCCTCCA
>JALSSK010000520.1 GCA_026984335.1 Rhodothermales bacterium | reverse complement strand
CCCGAGCCCTACCGGCTCACGGCCGCCTACCCGAACCCGTTCAATCCCCGCACGAGCTTCGAGCTCATCGTGCGCCAGAGCCAGCATGTGACGGTGTCGGTCTTCGACCTGCTCGGTCGCCGCGTGACGACGCTCTTCGACGGGACGATGGCGGCCAACGAGGCGCGGAGTTTCTCTTTCGACGGCGCGGACCTGCCGAGCGGGCTCTATCTCTACCGCGCCGAGGGCGAAACCTTCTCCGCCACCCGGCGCATGACCCTTCTGAAATAACGCGACGCCGCTTTTCCCGACCCGTTCCGCTTCGCCTCATACGATTCTTCACAACAGAATCGTTACAGGTTCGATACAATTGCCGTCCCGGCGATTTATATTCCTGTGATCTTCGAACCTCCCTTTTTGCCAGACAACCGATGAAAAGACTCGTACGACTCCTTTCCCTCATTTTTGCGTTTCACACGTCGGTTTTCGCACAGACGTCGATCATCGCATCCACGAGCTTTGAAGAGCCTGCCGCCGTGGGCGGGCAATACACCGACACCGGCGATCCGAACGTCGATCACGCCCTCGCCTCGAATCCGGGCGAGCCGGTGGTCAATTTCACCTCGACCGGCGGCGAACTCGGCTTCTCCTCTTTCTATACCAACTCTCGCGGCACCGGCGTCGGGCTGACCGACGGCGACCTCGTCGGCGTGCGCAACGAGACGGGGGATGTGGGCGCCTACATCGACGGCTCACAGGGGTTCGAGATCAATGATCCGGACGGGGTGATGACCGTCACGCTGGACGACGTGGACCTGAGCGGAGCCGCCAACCCGTTCGTCACCGTAAGCTATTTCCTCAACAGCACCAGCTGGGAAGCCGATGACCGCGCGCGGATCTGGGTGGTGGCGGACGGCGTCGAGATGGACCTGCTCAATACGGCCGGAGGCGACATCGACGACCTCGGCATCGAGGGCGCGTGGCAGACCGTCCAGCTCGACCTGACGGGCACATCGCTGGCGACGCTCCACTTCGAGCTCGACTCGAACGCGGGCGCGGAGAACATGTACGTGGACCAGATCGTCTTCTCTGACGGCGCGCTCCCGGTGGAGCTGACCACGTTCACCGCCCGCCTCGACGGCGACGAAGCCCTCCTCGCCTGGCAAACCGCCTCCGAAACCAACAACGCCGGCTTCGACGTTCAGACCCGAACCGACGGCCCCTGGCGATCCCTCGGCTTCGTATCCGGCGCCGGAACCACCACCGAGGCCCAGGGCTACGCCTTCCGCGCCGGCGGCCTCGCTCCCGGAACGCATCGCTTCCGCCTCCGGCAGATCGACTTCGACGGCGCCTTCGCCTTCAGCCCCGTCGTCGAACTGACCGTCGAACTGCCCGAGCCCTACCGGCTCACGGCCGCCTACCCGAACCCGTTCAATCCCCGCACGAGCTTCGAGCTCATCGTGCGCCAGAGCCAGCATGTGACGGTGTCGGTCTTCGACCTGCTCGGTCGCCGCGTGGCGACGCTCTTCGACGGGACGATGGCGGCCAACGAGGCGCGGAGTTTCTCTTTCGACGGCGCGGACCTGCCGAGCGGGCTCTATCTCTACCGCGCCGAGGGCGAAACCTTCTCCGCCACCCGGCAGGCGCTCCTCCTCAAGTGAGCCGCTCCCTCAAGTGAGCCGCTCCGGGGGCATGCGGCGCGAGCGGTCTATTCGAGCTTCAGATCGCCGTACGTGACCAGTTCGCCCAGGCCGTCGAAGACGAAGAGGCGATGAAGCCCGGTGACGCCGATGAGGCCCGGAGCGAAACGGAAGTCGTGACCGCCCGTCTCGTTTGCATTTGTGAGGTCGTCGAGGAGGATGAGGCGGTTCGGGTCGCCGGGATCGCGGGTGCGGAGGACGAGACGGTTCGAGATGGCGTTGAACTCGAGCACGGTGAACGAGAGCGTGACCGGCTCGCCGGTGGTGGGGTTGGGATACGGCGGGCGAAACGAGATCTTTCCGGCAAAGAACGGCGCGGTCCGCCAGTCGTCCGGATCGTCTTCGAGGACGTTGCCGACGGCGTCGGTGCGCGCGAAGTTTTTCGGCGGCAGGTTGGCCATCTCGACGAACGTCTCCTGGTCGCCGCGCTGGGTGTCGCAGCCCGCCATGAGGAGCAGCGCGAGGAGCGTCGGCATGAGGAGCGTCCGGCGCGGGATCGAGGGCATCATCTCTGCGGTCTCCGCTTCGTTTCCGTTTCGTGATCGAGCCGGGAGAGAACCGTTTTCGCCCGCCCGCGTTCCCCTGCCGGAATCGACGCATCGCTCGCCTCACCGTCCCGCCCCCCTCGAACGCCATGCCCGCCGTCTTCGCCGACCGACTGAACGTCTCGCTCGACGGGAAGGCGATCCTCCATGATCTCGGCTTCACCGTCGAGGCGGGCACGTGGGTGGGGTTGCTCGGCCCGAACGGCTCCGGCAAGACGACCCTCCTCCGCACCCTCGGCGGGCTGCTGCCCTACGCGGGCACGCTCACCCTCTTCGGCCGGCCCGTGCACGCGTGGAAGCCGCGCGCGCTGGCCCGGCGGCTCGCCTTCGTGCGGCAGGCCGCCACGCTCTCCTTCGATTTCACCGTGGAGGAGCTCGTGCTCCTCGGGCGCGCCCCGCACAAGGGATGGCTCGACGTCGACACCCGCGCCGACCGGGAGCGGGTGCGGGCGGCGCTGGCACAGGTGGACCTCGCCGGCTTCGAATCACGCTCGATGCTCTCGCTCAGCGGCGGCGAGCAACAGCGCGTCCTGCTCGCACAGGCGCTCGTGCAGGAAGCCGAGATCCTCCTCCTCGATGAGCCGACGGCCCACCTCGACGTGCACCACCAGTTCGAGTTCATCGATCACGTGCACGGCCTCGTGAAGGCCGGCCGCACCGTCGTCGCCGCTTTCCACGACCTCGAGCTTGCCGCCCGCTTTGCCGATCAGGTGCTCGTGCTCGACCGGGGACGCCTCGCCGCCGCCGGACCGCCGGGCGACGTGCTCACCGAAGCCCTCCTCGCTTCGGTCTTCCGCATGAAAGCCCGCCTCGAACCTTCCGACGGCGACATCCTCCGCATCCATTACCTCGCCCCCCTCGGAAACGGAACGAACGGAAGAGAGTAGGCCGGATGCACCGATTGCCCTTGCTTTCCGCCTTGCCCCCGACTGCTCCATGAAGATCTACACCCGCACCGGCGACGCCGGCGACACCGCCCTCTTCGGCGGCGCCCGCGTCTCGAAAAGTCACCTCCGCATCGAAGCGTATGGGACGGTGGACGAGACGAACACGTTCATCGGGCTGGCGCGGGCGCACTTCTCCGGAGCGCCCGGTCACGCCGTGCTCGACCCGATCCTCGCCCGCCTTCAGGCCGAGCTTTTCACCCTCGGCGCCGACCTGGCCACCCCCGCCGACGCCCGCGCCGCCGTGCCGCGCCTCACCGAGGCGCACGCGCAGGCGATCGAGGCCGACATCGACCGCCTCGAAGCCGACCTCCCGCCCCTCAAGTGCTTCATCCTCCCCGGCGGGACGACGACGGCGGCAACGCTGCACACGGCCCGGACCGTCTGCCGCCGCGCCGAACGCCGGACGGTCGAGCTCGCCGCCGCCGAACCGACGAACGCGCACGCCGTCGTCTACCTCAACCGCCTCTCGGACTTCCTCTTCGTCGCCGCGCGATGGGTGAACCGGCAGGCGGGCATCGCGGAGATGCGATGGACGCCGGGCGCCTGACCCGTCCTTCGCCCTCCCTCACCCGTCGCGATTTTCGATATGTCGTCCCCGCGCACCGAGCCGAGCCTGTCCGCCGAAAAGCGAAGACTTTTCACGGTGGCGATGTGGCTGTTGCCCCTCGTCTTCTTCGCCGCGCTCGAAGGCGCGCTTCGGCTCTCCGGCTACGGCGAGACGTATCCGCTCTTCGTCCCCGTCCCCGGCTTCCCCGAGTATCTCCATCAAAACCGGGACGTGGCGCGGCGGTACTTCACCCGTCAGGCGCGCGTCCCGACGAGCCTCAACGACGCCTTCGCCGCCGAGAAGGACTCGACGACGTTCCGCCTCTTCGTACAGGGCGGCTCGAGCGCCGCCGGCTATCCCTATTATTACGGGGGAAGCTTCTCGCGCATGCTCGAACAGCGCCTGCAGCAGACCTTCCCCGACCGCACCATCGAGGTGGTCAATACGGCGATGGCGGCGGTGAACTCGTACACGATGCTCGACTTCGCCGACGAGATCCTTGCGCAGCAGCCGGACGCCGTGCTCATCTATGCCGGACACAACGAGTATTACGGCGCGCTCGGCGTCGCCTCGGCGGAGTCGCTCGGGCAGTTTCGGTGGATGGTCAACGCCTACCTTCGCCTGCGGAACCTCCGCATCGTGCAGGGTTTGCGGGCGCTTCTCGAAAAGGGGGCGGCGCTCTTTGCCGGACGGGGGCGGGGCGAGCCTCCGACGGCCACCCTCATGGAGCGGATGGTGGGCGAGCAGTCGATCCCGTACCACTCGCCGACGTATGAGCGCGGACTCGCGCAGTTTCGGGGCAACCTCCGGGACCTCCTCGAAAAGTACCGCGCGCACGGCGTTCCCGTCTTCATCGGCACGGTGGCGAGCAATGAACGGACGCACAAGCCATTCCTCAGCGGACTTGCACCGGGGACGGACAAGGTGACGTGGCACGCGCTCTTCCGCGAAGCCGTCGAGGCCACCGAGGCAGGCGAAACCGGCACGGCGCTCGGCGTCTTCGACATGCTCATCCGCCGCGACAGCCTCTCCGCCGACGCCTTCTTCGGGCGCGCCCGCGTGCTCGACGCCGCCCGGCGCTTCCCCGAGGCCCGCATCGACTACCTCGCCGCCAAGGATCGGGATCAGCTCCGCTTCCGCGCGCCCGAGGCCGTCAACCGCATCATCCGCGAGGAAGCCGAACGCGCCGGCGCGACGGTCGTCGAGACGCAGGCCGCGCTCGTGCACGCCGCCCGCGACGGCATCATCGGCTCGGACCTCATGCTCGAGCACCTCCACCCGAACGTGGACGGCTATTTCACTATCTCGGATGCCTTTTACCGCGCCCTCCACAACGCCCGGCTCATCGGCCCGTGGAAGCGTTTCATCCCGGCGAAGGAGGCCCGCGCCGAGGTGCTCCTTACCCCCGTCGATTCGCTCTTCGGCGTCTTTCGCGTGCGGCAGCTCATGGGAAGCTGGCCCTTCCGCCCGCCCGGCGTCGTCGATCACTCGATGGACACGCTCCGCGCGAAAAACCGGGAAGAGGAGCTGGCGCTCGCCCTTTTCCGGCGAGAGAAGAACTGGCTGGAAGTCACGACGAGCCTCCGGAATCTTTATGCCGAACGGGGCGATTTCCACCAGGCGCTCCGCGCGGCGCTCGCGCTCATTCAGCAGTATCCGTACCTCGCCGAGCCGTACGCCGCCGCCGCCGACCTCCTCGTGCGGCAGCGCCGGTATGATGAGGCGCTGGCGTACTTCGAAGCCGCCAACGAACGGCAGGAGTCGGCGGGCGTGCACTACATGATCGGCACGCTCCGGCTGGCGAAGGGCGAGGCGGCATCGGCGCTCGAACACCTCGAACGCGCCCGTACGCTCACGCCCGACGACCCCCGCACGCTCTTTCAACTCGCGCGCGCCTATGCCGCCGAGCGTCGGACCCCGGAGGCCCGACGGACGCTCGAGCGCGTCCTCGCCCTCGACCCGCAGTTCGCCCCCGCCCGCGCCCTGCTCGACCGCCTCCCGCCCGGCCCGTGACGCGCGGGGAGACATGGTGGAAACGTTCCTCCGGACGCTCCGCGTCCCGAACGCCTGAAACGGACGACGCGAAACGAACATCCGGGCAGGGGCGACCGGCCGGTCGCCCCTACAAGGCGAATGGCGATAAACCCCTGACGTCCCCGATTCCCTCGCGCACGGATTCCCCCATCACGAAATACGAACCACGCACGCCGATCCACCCGTTCGAAAACCGCATTTGCCCGCCCTTCTCTTTCCATCCTTCCCCTTTTCGCCTATTTTGCGGCGGATGCCCACGAACCTTCGAAGTCCGGCGATGACGGAACAAACCCCTTTTTTCTTTGAACGATGGATGGGCCGAGCGCTCGGACTGGCGCTCGGTGCGGCGGCCCTTGCC
>JALSSK010000519.1 GCA_026984335.1 Rhodothermales bacterium | reverse complement strand
TTCACGCCAACATCGGCGAACTGCGGAAGAACGCCGACGAGAGCATGCGGGAGGCGGCGGCGGCCGAGCGGCGACACAACGACACGCTGCCCAACAGCGACTTCTACATCCACGAGGCCTCTCCCGTGGCGAAGGGGACGGGCAAGCCGACGCCGAAGGAGCACATCCGGCAGTTCCCCGGCGACCGCTACGTGGAGGCGGGCGGCGACGGTCACGCCGCCCTCACGGACGTGGAGCCGAAAGCCAACGGCGGCGCGAAAGGAGCGGCCAAGTCGAAAACGGCGTCGAAAAAATAACTGCTCCGGCGGTTCGTTTTCGAAGAGCGCAGCGTCTGCACCGGGCGCTGCGCTCTTTGTTGCGTCTGCGGGCTTCGGGTCTCCCGGCGGTCGCCGGATCCGCCCCTTTGCTCGTGGCCGCTCTTCCCCGTGGGGTCACCGCCGCGCGTGCGCGCCATCGCTCATCTCAGCTGTGCGTCGGAGGTGTCGGTGGGCGAAGGGGCGGCCCGGCGGCCCGTCTCGAAGAAAAGCCGCTCGCGGATCTCGCGCACCCGTTGCCGGGCATAGCTCTCCATTTCGGGCAGCTTGCCCTCCTCCACCTGTGCGAGGAACGCTTCGTACTGCTTGAGCGCGGTCGAGAGGTCGGCGTAATAGGCGTCGTAGAGGGCGGCGAGGTGAAAGAGCACCTCGGGCCGGTCGGGGTCGAGGGCCTGGGTGAGGCGGTAGGCGCGGATGGCGTCGGCGTCGCGGTCCATCTGGTCGTACGTGGCGGCGATCTGCGCGTGCACGTCGGCGAGGGCGGACTGGCCCATGAGCTGCGCCGCGCGGTGGAGGTAGTCGAGCGCCGCATCGTATTCCTGTTCGTACTGTTTGACCATGCCGAGGTAGAACGCCGTCATCGCGTCGGTGCTGTCGGTGGCGAAGGACCACGTGAGGACGGAGTCGGCCTCGGGGAGCCGGTTGCGCAGGTAGTGCGTCGCGCCGAGGTTGCGGAGCGTGAGCGCCGACGAGTCGCCGAGGGCGAGGGCTTTTTCGAAGGACGTTTGCGCTTCGGGATATTCCTCGCGTTTCAGGGCCACCTCGCCGCGTCGCCGCCACAGGATCGGCTCCTCCGGCAACGCCTCGACGCCCGCGTTCACGACGCGCCACGCCGAGATCAGGCGCTCGCTGTCGAAATAGACCGAACTGAGGTTGAGGTAGACCGTCACGCTCTTCGGGATGAGCCGCCGGGCGCGTTCGTAATGGATGATGGCGAGGTCGGTCGAGTCGAGGGCGCGGTAGGCGGCGGCGAGCCGGGCGTGGAGGAAGCCGTTCTCGGGGTCGCGCGCGACGAGGCGGTCGTAGAGCGCGCGCACGGACGTCCACCGCCCGGCCTCGGCGTAGAGGCGGGCCAGGCCGGCGGCGAGGCTCTGGTCGGTCGAGTCCATGCGGTAGGCGGCCCGGTAGGCGTCGAGCGCCTCACGCTTGCGCCCGAGCTTCTCGAGGCTCCGGGCCAGCGCGGCGCGCACGCGGACGTCCGTCGTGTCGGCAAGGCTCAGCGCTTCGACGGCGCGCCCGTGCTGCATCCGGGCCTGATAGCCGAGGCCGAGCAGCCGCAGGCCCTCCGGCGAGAGCGGAGCCTCCGCCCGCGCCGCTTCGAGCCGCTCGACTACGGCGCCATAGTCCCCCTCGGCGAAGAGCATCCGCACTTCGCGCAGCGTCGCGGCGGGTTGGGCGGCGGCAGAGCAGGCGAGAATGAGGCTCAAGAGCGTGGTGAAGAGCGGGCGTTTCATGGTGTCGCGGATGATGGGTGTATGGGGACGTTTCGTTCCGGGAAGCGACCGGTCCTCGCGGGGGACGTCGTCCTTCGCCTTTCGTGTTTCGTCGGCGATGGACGTTTCGGCGGGAAAGAGGACGTCGAAACATAGAGCGCGCACCCCCGGCAAAGTTGCCGATCCGGTCGGAAATGGGAGGCGAAAAGGGGCGCGAAAAGAAGAATCCGTCAAGACCGGAGAGGGGGGCCGGGGGGCGGCCTGGCCGAGAGGGGTTTTCTCGCTTTTTGGCTTGATTTTTCGTATTTTCAACAGATTTCAGGAAGGTTGCGCCGGCGGGTTTTCGGGGATTTTTTTGATCCCGGATTTGCGGTCCGGCGGCGCGGCGAAAGACGTCCTCGCATCACGAGAGAAGGGTATGGAACAGGAGACCAATCGGATCATTCCGATCAACATAGAGGAGGAGATGAAGTCCTCCTACATCGACTATTCGATGTCGGTCATCGTCGGGCGCGCGTTGCCGGACGTGCGCGACGGGCTCAAGCCGGTGCACCGGCGCGTGCTCTACGGCATGAGCGAGCTCGGCCTCACGCCCGGAAGCACGTACCGGAAGAGCGCCCGCATCGTCGGCGACGTCCTCGGGAAGTATCACCCGCACGGCGACACGGCGGTCTATGACACGATGGTCCGTATGGCGCAGGATTTCTCCATGCGCTATCCGCTCGTCGACGGGCAGGGCAACTTCGGCTCGGTCGACGGCGACTCGGCGGCGGCCATGCGATACACCGAGGCCCGCATGACGCGCATCGCCGAGGAACTGCTCCGCGACATCGGCAAGGATACGGTCGACTTCACGGAGAACTTCGACGGCTCGCTCGAAGAGCCGGAGGTGATGCCGGCGGCGCTTCCGCACCTGCTCATCAACGGTTCCGACGGCATCGCCGTGGGGATGGCGACGAAGATCCCCCCGCACAACCTCGGCGAGGCCGTCGACGCGGTCGTCGCCTACATCCACGACCCCGACATCACCATCGAGGGGCTGATGGAGCACCTCCCCGCGCCGGACTTCCCCACGGGCGGCATCATCTACGGGTATGCCGGGGTGCGGCAGGGCTATCAGACGGGGCGGGGGCGCGTCATCATGCGCGCGCGGATGCATGAGGAAGAGGTGCGGCCCGGACGCCTGGCCCTCATCATCACCGAGATCCCGTATCAGGTCAACAAGAGCACGCTCATCGAGAAGATTGCCGGGCTGGCCCGGGACAAACGCATCGAGGGCATCTCGGACCTCCGCGACGAGAGCGACCGGCAGGGCATGCGCATCGTCATCGAGCTGAAGAAGGATGCGGTGTCGCTCGTCGTCCGGAACCAGCTCTACAAGTACACGCAGTGCCAGCAGACCTTCGGCATGAACATGGTGGCGCTGGTGCACGGCCGCCCGCGCACGCTGACGCTCAAGGACGCCATCCGGCACTACGTCGATCACCGGCACGAGGTGGTGGTCCGTCGCACGGCGTACGAGCTGCGCAAGGCCGAAGCGCGGGCGCACGTGCTCGAAGGGCTCACCATCGCGCTCGACCACCTCGACGCCGTCATCACCATCATCCGCCACTCCGCCGACACCGAGGCGGCGCGGGCGAACCTCATGGCGGGCGTCTTCCCGTCGATGCTGACCGTGCCGCAGCTCGAACGCCTCGGCCTTCCCACGCACGGCCAATCGCTCTTCTCGCTCACCGCGACGCAGTCCGACGCCATCCTGGCCCTCCGGCTGAGTCGTCTGACGGGCCTCGAACGGCAGAAGATCGAAAGCGAATACCGGGCCGTGGTGCAGGAGATCGAACGGCTGAAGAGCATCCTCGGGAACGAGGCGCTTCGCATGAAGATCATCGAGGAGGAGTTGCTGGAGGTCCGGGAGAAATATGCCGACGAGCGCCGCACGGAGATCGACTATGCGGGCGGCGAGGACCTCATCTTCGAAGACCTCATCGAGGACGAGCAGGTGGTGGTGACGATCTCGCATCAGGGACTCATCAAGCGCACGAGCGTCACCGAATACCGCCAGCAGGGGCGGGGCGGCGTCGGCATGCGGGGCTCCGGCATGCGCGACGAGGATTTCATCGAGCACCTCTTCGTCTCCCGCAATCACGACTACCTTCTGTTTTTCACCGATCAGGGGCGGTGTTATTGGCTGCGGGTCTTCGAGATCCCCGAGGGGGGGCGCACGAGCAAGGGGCGGTCCATCCGCAACCTCATCCGGATCGCGCCCGAGGACCGCATCCGCGCCGTGCAGGCCGTGAGCAAGCAGCGCTTCCGCGATCCGGTTTTCCTCGATACGCACTTCATCATCATGGCCACGCGGCTCGGGCAAGTGAAGAAGACCCGGCTCGAAGCGTTCAGCCGCCCCCGCGTCGACGGCATCATCGCCATCGACATCGTGGCGGGCGACGAACTTCTGGAGGCGCAGTTGACCGACGGGGCCGCCCACGTGATCCTGGGCTCGTCCAGCGGACGTTCGATCCGTTTCCACGAGAGCGACGTGCGCCCGATGGGACGCGACACGCGCGGCGTGCGCGGCATCAGCCTCGGCTCCGGCGAGGAGGTGGTGGGCATGGTGGTGATCGGGCAGGGGGACGACTTCGACCTGCTTTCCGTCAGCGCCAACGGCTACGGCAAACGCACCCCGCTCGACGACTACCGCGTGCAGTCGCGCGGCGGCAAGGGCATCATCACGCTGAAGACCACGGCGAAGACCGGGCCGCTCGTGGCCATCAAGGGCGTCCGCGAGAGCGACGACCTGATGATCTCCACGCAGAGCGGCATCATGATCCGTATGCACGTGAGCGACATCAGCGTGTACGGGCGGAACACGCAGGGCGTACGGCTGATCAACCTCAAGCCGGGCGACGCCATCGCCGACGTGACGCGCGTGGCCTCCGAGGAGGTGGAAGAGGAGACGCTCGCGCCGGAGGATGGATCGGAAGCGGCGGGCGCGGAGGACGGCGCGCCGACGGTGGAGGCGGCCTGAGCGGGCTCGCGTCACAGGGCTCGCGTCACAGGGCTCGCGTCAAGGCTTCCTTCCACCCCCCCACCCAAACGCCCATACAATCTCCCGTCATGGCGCGCGCGGACCGGGTTCGAGGGCCGGGGGCGGTGACGTCGGGGTTTAGAAACGACCTGCGCCGGTCGATACTCCCGGAGCCCCTTTCTTCAGTCATCAATGGTTATCCGGGGAAGAAGGATGGAAGCGCAGCATGCCCTTTCCACGCTTCGGGATCGTCGCGGGCCGGACTTTGATCTCAAGTTCCCTCCGTTGCCGAAGACGGTCGCCGAGGTTTCGATCTTGCTCGCCGAGCAGGGCGACGTGCCGGACACGCCGCGTCTGGTGGCGCTCACCCACGCCGATCCGGTAGTGGCCACCGGCGTGCTCCGACGGATCAACTCGGCCTACTATGGCATGAGCCGGGAGGTGACGGCAGTGCGGCAGGCGGTTTTTTTGCTCGGCTTTCAGGAGGTGTGCAACCTGGTGTTGACGGCGGCCATGCTCGAACTGCGAGAGATTCTGGCTTCGGATGAACAGCGGGACATCTTCCATCAGATCATCCGGGAGAGCCTGGCGGCGGCCTTCTACGCGCAGGAACTGGCGCTTCACTGGGACGTGCCGCACGGGAACACGGCCTTCACCGTGGGGCTGCTCCACAACGTGGGTCGGCTGGTGCTGCTCTACAACTCGCCGGACGAGTACGAGGCGCTGTGGCAGACGACGGAGACGGGCGGCGCACCGACGGCGGTGGAGGAGCGGTGCATCTTCGGCCTCGACCATGCGTCGCTGACGACGCAGGCCTGTGAGCGGTGGAAGCTCCCGCCGTCGATTGGAGCGGTGCTGGGGGCGTATCGATCCCCTGCGTCGCTCGAAGACGAAGCGTTGCAGCCGCTGGCGCGCATCCTCGCGCTGAGCGTGCCGGCGGCCGAGACGCTGTGCCGCCTCGGCCCGGGCGCCCCGCCCTTCGAACCCTCGTTCGCCCTCGACCCGCTCGTCGAGGGGCTGCCGGCCGCGACGGAAGAGCTGGTGGCCCTGATCGCCGGGCAACGATCCCGCGCCGCGCGTTATGTTGAGTCGATATAGCTCTGAGGAGCGCGCCTCGGGGCTGCCCTTCGTCCTTCCCGAAAACCTCGTCGAACCGATGGTCCGTTTTCTTTGCGTGGCGCTTCTGTGGAGCCTCGGCATGGGCGGGGCGCAGGCGCAAAAGGCCGTGCCGCCGCTCACCGGGCGGGTGGTCGATCGGGCCGACCTCCTCACGCCGGAGACGGAACGCGCGCTCGAAGCCTTGCTTGCCGAACACGAGGCCGCCACGGGCAATCAGGTGGCGGTGCT
>JALSSK010000518.1 GCA_026984335.1 Rhodothermales bacterium | reverse complement strand
TCGGCGGCGCAGCCATCTACACCCTGCACTCCGTCATCTTCGGCTTCGAGCCCGCAGGCCCCGCCGACCTCCTCCCCGTCATCGGCCTTTCGTGGGGACAGCTCGGCTGTTTCCTCCTCTTCTGGGGCGTCAACATCGCCGTCATCCTCGCCGGCATCGACACGATCAAGTGGCTCGAGACCCTCGCCGCGCCGTTCCTCATCCTCATCGGCCTCGGGCTCCTGTGGTGGGGCGTCTCGGAGGCGGGCGGCTTCGGCGTCGTCCTCTCCGACGCAACCATCGCTCAGGTGCGCGGGAGCCTCTCCGCCGACTTCAACTTCTGGGCCGTCTTCTGGCCCAACCTCACCGCGATGGTCGGCTTCTGGGCCACGCTCTCGCTCAACATCCCCGACTTCAGCCGGTACGCCTACTCCCAGCGCGATCAGGTGCTCGGGCAGGTGATCGGCCTGCCCACCACGATGGCGCTTTATGCCTTCATCGGCATCGCCGTCACGAGCGCGACGGTGGTCATCTTCGGCGAGGCCATCTGGGATCCGGTGGCGCTGCTCGGCCGCTTCGAGAGCCCCTTCGTCGTCGGCTTCTCCCTCTTCGTCCTCACCATCGCCACCCTCTCGACGAACATCGCCGCGAACGTCGTCTCCCCCGCGAACGATTTCTCGAACCTCTGGCCGCGCGTCATCAACTTCAAGCGCGGCGGGCTCATCACCGGCGTGCTGGGCATCCTCATCTTCCCGTGGAAACTGTACACCGACCTGTCGAACTACATCTTCACCTGGCTCATCGGCTATAGCGCACTGCTCGGCTCCGTCGCCGGCATCATGCTCGCCGACTACTTCGTCTTCCGCCGGATGCGGCTCGACGCCGAGGCATTGTACGACCCGGACGGCCCCTATGCCTACGGCGGGAGCGGCTTCAACTGGCGGGCGATCGTGGCCGTGGTTGCGGGCATCCTCCCGAACGTGCCCGGCTTCCTCGTTCAGGCCTCGAACGGCGTCATCGAAGCGCCGGCGTTCTTCTCGGTGCTCTACACGTACGCCTGGTTCGTCAGCCTCTCGCTTGCCGGGATCGTGTATCTCGGGCTGATGGTTGCCTTCCCCGTCGCCGAGCCCACCCCCGTCCTTGAACCCGTGGCGACGGCCGAGACGCCTTCCCCACGGCCGTAGCCGACCGCCCGAACGCCCCTTTTCTTTCACGAACCTTCCGCGATTACCCTCATGCCCGACCCGACCCTCACTTCGCTCCGCCCCATGCCTCCGTGCGACCACACGCCGCGCCCGTACACGGGTCCCTCGCGCGAGGAGACGCTGGCGATGCGCCGTCAATACGTGCACCCCTCGGTCTTCACGATCTACAAAGAGCCGCTCATGCTCGTCGAAGGATACATGCAGTACCTCTTCGACGAGACGGGCCGGCGGTACCTGGACATGATCGCCGGGATCGTCACGGTCTCGTGCGGGCACTGCCATCCGAAGGTCGTCGAGCGGGTCCGGGAGCAGGTCTCGACCCTTCAGCACGCGACGACGATCTATCTCCACCCGAACCTGCCGAAGCTCGCCCGCCGCATCGCCGAGAAGATGCCGCCGGGGCTCGACGTGACGTATTTCGTGAACAGCGGCAGCGAGGCGAACGAGCTGGCGATCAACATGGCGCGGGTCTTTACCGGACACACGGACGTGATCGCGGTTCGGAACAGTTACCACGGAATGTCGAGCACGTCGATGGGGCTGACCTCACACCACACGTGGAAGAACGACATCCCGCAGGGCTACCGCATCCACCACGCGCTGTGCCCCGACCCGTACCGCAACCCCTTCGACGGCGCGCCCGAGGAGATTGCGCACAAGAGCGCCGAGGACCTCCGCGACCTCATCCGCTTCTCCACGCCGGGCGAGATCGCGGCTTTCATCGCCGAGCCGATTCAGGGCGTGGGCGGCGTCACGCACGGAGCGCCGAACTACCTCCGCGAGGCGTACGCCGTCGTGCGCGAGCACGGCGGGCTGTGCATCGCCGACGAGGTGCAGACCGGCTTCGGGCGCACGGGCGCGCATTACTGGGGCTTCCAGAACTTCGACGTCGTGCCGGACATGGTGGTGATGGCCAAGGGCATCGGCAACGGCGTCCCGCTGGCTGCCGTCACCACGCGGCGCGAGATCGCCGAGGCATTCACGAAGCGGCTCCACTTCAACACGTACGGAGGCAACCCGGTGAGCATGGCCGCCGCCCTCGCCGTGCTCGACGTGATCGACGAGGAAGGGCTTCAGGAGAACGCCCGCGTCGTCGGGGGCGCGCTCAAAAAAGGGCTCGAAGCGCTCATGGCGCGTCACCCGATCATCGGCGACGTGCGCGGGATGGGGCTCATGCTCGGCGTCGAGCTCGTGCGCGACCGGGCCACGAAAGAGCCCGCGAACACGGAGACCGCCGAGGTCCTCGAAGCGGCGAAAGAGATGGGCGTGCTCGTGGGCAAGGGCGGACTCTACGGCAACGTGCTCCGGATCAAGCCGCCCATGTGCCTCACCCGCGACGACGTCGACTTCGCCCTCGACGTGCTCGACCGCGCCTTCGCCCGCGCCGGCGGCCCGGCATAAACCCTTTCGCCTCGCATCCGTCAGCATCGCATCACCGGCCGTTATCGCCATGAACAGCCCTCCCTCCGATCACCCGACGACTTCCCTTCCCGGGCGCGCGCCGTCCCTGAGCGCGAGCGCCGTCGAAATGGCCCGCAATGCCATCCGGCCGCGTCATCCCATGCTTTCGGAAGAGGAAGTCCAACTGAAATTCGTGGAGGTTCCCTATGGGAAAGTACTCGCGGACCGTGTGCGCGCTTCCCCGAGACGACCCGTCAACGAGCCGCCGACGCGATCCGCTCTCATGCCCGTCGTGACGGCCTCCCCAACGAAATCATTCATCCATCCACGGTGAACCCTCATGACTTTCGACACCATCATCAAAGGAGGCTCCGTCGTCACGCCTGCCGGGACGGTCGAGGCCGACGTCGGCATCCGGGGTGAAAAGATCGCCGCCATCGGCGCGGGGCTCGACGCGAACGGCGCAAAGGTCATCGACGCCGGGGGCCATTACGTCCTTCCCGGCGTGCTCGACGTCCACGTGCACCTCGCCCTCCCCTTCTGCGGCGCCGTCTCTTCCGACGACTACCTCACCGGCACGCGGGCCGGCGCTCGCGGCGGCGTCACCACCCTCATCGACTTCGCCATCCCCTACGCGGGCGAGTCTCTCAGCGAAGCCGTCGACAACTGGCACAAGAAAGCCGAAGGCAAGGCTTTGATCGACTACACGTTCCACGTGTGCATCACCCGGTGGGACGAGCACAAGGATCAGATCAAGGACATGGTCGATCGCGGCTTCCCGACCTTCAAGGAGTTCATGATCTACGAGTCCGAGGGGTGGCAGTCGGACGACCGCGCGATGTTCGGCACGCTCGAAAAGATGCGCGAGTACGGCGCGATGCTCCTCGTCCACGCCGAGTCCTCGCGGGTGCTCGACGAGCTCATCGCGCGGAACCACACGCCGGAGCGGATGGCCCGGTACGGCGCGCGGCTCCACCCGATGACGCGCCCGAATTTCATCGAGGCGGAAGCCATTCAGCGGGCCGTCACGTGGAGCGAGGTCACCGGCGGGCAGCTGTACGTCGTCCACATGTCCACGGCGGAAGGCGCGGACATCGTGAAGGCGGCGCAGGCGCGGGGCGTGCCCGTGCTCGCCGAGACGTGCGTGCAATACCTCGTCCTCGACGATTCGGTCTTCGAAGGCGAGGACGGCCACCTCTTCGCCTGTTGCCCGCAGATCAAGAAGCCGAAGGACGTCGAGCGTCTCTGGCGCGGCCTCCGGGACGGCGAGGTCTCCGTCGTCTCCACGGACACGTGCACGTTCACGCGGGAACAGAAGGCCATGTGGGAGGGCGACTGGACGAAGATCCCGATGGGCCTTCCGGGGCTGGAGACCCTTCTGCCGCTCGTCTACACCCACGGTGTCCTCGAGGGTCGGCTCACGCTCGAAGAGCTCGCCATGAAGCTCTCGACCAACCCCGCCCGGATCATGGGCCTCGCGCCGAGGAAAGGCGCCGTGCAGGTGGGCGCCGACGCCGACCTCGCCATCATCCACCCCACGCGCCGCCTCACCGTCGATCCCGCGACGATGGAGACCAACGCCGACTGGTCGCCGTACGAGGGGTGGGAGCTGGCCGGTTTCTCCCGCACGACGCTCTCCCGCGGCGAGGTCATCGTGGACGACTACCGCGTCGTCGGCGCGCCCGGGCGCGGGCAATGGCTGCCCCGGAAGACGGCCGGCCTCCGCCCCGCCCCGCAAGCGCCCGAGCGCGTCACGGCCTGATCCCCGAGAGGCTCCGCATCATCCGTTCACCAAACGAGAGCGTTCCCATGATGACCCAATCCCTCACCGTCGAGACCCTGACCAACTTCATCGGAGGACGCGCCGTCAAGAGCGCTTCGGACCGCACGTTGCCGGTCACGGCGCCGCTCACCGGCGAGGTCCTCGCGCACGCGCCGCTCTCCACCGCCGCCGACCTCGACGCCGCCGTGAAGGCCGCCGCCGAAGCGCAACCCGCGTGGGCCGACCTGCCGCTCAAGGACCGCGTGCAGGTTTTTTTCCACGCAAAAGCCATCATCGAAGACGAGCTCGACGCGCTGGCCGAGCGCATCACGGAAGAGAACGGGAAGACCCTGGCGGAATCCCGGGGGAGCATTCTGCGGGCGGTCGAATGTCTGGAGTTCGCCGCGAGCCTGCCGCAGATCGCCGCCGGAAGCGTGCTCGAAGTGAGCCGGGGCGTCGAGTGCAAGACGGCGCGCGCGCCGCTCGGCGTGGTGGCGGGCATCACGCCGTTCAACTTCCCCTTCATGGTCCCGCTCTGGATGATCCCCATGGCCATCGGCCTCGGGAACGCCTTCATCCTCAAGCCGAGCGAACAGACCCCGCTCTCCGCCCTCGAGATCGCCCGCATCCTCAAAGAAGCGGGCCTCCCCGACGGCATCTTCTCCGTCGTCCACGGCGACCGCGAGATCGTCGAGGCCATCTGTGACCATCCGGGCATCGCTGCGGTGGGCTTCGTCGGATCGACGCGGGTGGCGCGGAAGGTGTACGCGCGCGGCACGGCGGCGGGCAAGCGCGTGCGCGCGCTCGGCGGGGCGAAGAACCACCTCGTCGTGGTGCCGGACGCGGACCCGGAGATGACCGCCTCGAACGTCGTCTCCTCCGTCACCGGCTGTGCGGGGCAGCGGTGCATGGCCGCGAGCGTGCTCCTCGCCGTCGGCGACGTCGAGCACATCCTCGAGCGCATCCGGGAGAAGATGGCCGCGCTCCGCGCCGGTCGCGACCTCGGCGCGATCATCAACGAGCGCGCGTACGAGCGCATCACCGGCTACCTCGACCGGGCCGAAGCCAACGGCGCGCGCCTCACGCTCGACGGCCGCGACGCCGTCGCCGAAGACGCTCCGGCGGGCGGACGTTACCTCGGCGCGAGCATCATCGACCACGCCTCGCCGGACCACGAAGCCTCGTGCGACGAGATCTTCGGCCCCACCCTCACCATCATCCGATGCCAATCGCTCGACGAAGCCCTCGCCATCGAGAACGCCAACCCGTACGGCAACGCGGCGGCCATCTACACCTCGTCCGGCGGCGTGGCGCAGTATTTCGCCGACCGCGCCTCCGCCGGCATGGTCGGCGTGAATATCGGCGTGCCGGTTCCCCGCGAGCCGTTCGCCTTCGGCGGGTGGAACGATTCGAGCTTCGGCGGCGGAGACATCACCGGTCCGACGGCCATCGACTTCTGGTCGAAGACGAAAAAGATCACCACGAAGTGGTCGAACGAGCATCAGTCGAACTGGATGTCGTGAAGCCGCACCGAGGTCTCCCGCCCTGATCCACCGAACCCGCTCCGAAATGGTCGAACGAACGAAACTTTCCGCCGAAACGCTTGCCGAGAACTTCGCCGACCTCCACCCGCCCTACGCACGCGACGAGGCGGTGACGGAGGCGTCGCGCTGCCTGTTCTGCTTCGACGCCCCGTGCACGCGGGCCTGCCCCACGCACATCGACGTGCCCCGGTTCATCCGGCAGATCCTCCACGACAACCCCGGCGGCGCGGCGATGT